>JAUSPI010000028.1 GCA_030655775.1 Syntrophales bacterium | reverse complement strand
TTGCCAGGGGCATGAATTTAACGGAAATGAAATTGAGAACCAAAATACCTTTCAGTGTATACAAATAATCTGCCTATTTATGCTTATATTTTCGTTATGTTATACACGTTTATGCCCATGTGCTTAATAAACTCACGCTAGCATTTACAATACTAAGTTGACATTCTTTGTCAAGGTTTTTCTATATTTGTCGTCACTTTTTCAAGGTTCTGGCAGTGCTATGCTCTGGGAAAAATCAGCGTCTAAACTTTTCAGCTATTCGTTTAATAGCATTACCTTTGAGGAGGAAACAAAAACTGATAAGAGCTTGCCAGTACGTAACAAACGACACTTGACTGATAATTCGTTAAAGGGGATCATCTTTTTTTCCTTGCCTATCAGGTTTGATTAGGGAATTATAGGATCAATCAAATATTAAACGTTGGGGAAACATAAAAGGAGGCAAGTATATAAGAATGAAATTTTTTAAGGTATTGTTGATATCAGCCGTTGCCCTTCTGTTTTTAAATCAGGCGGTTTTGGCTGGTCAGGAGGCTGTCTCTGAAACCGATATGGGAGAGAAGCTGGTGCGCCAGTTGTGGGCCGGTATGAAGAAAACAGACATGAAGAGTGTCGAAAAGAAGATTGCCGAGGGATTTCAGTCAGTGCATCAGGACGGTGCCAATAACCGCATGGAGGAAATAGAACTTATTAAAAACCTCAAGCTCGGCGAATATACTCTGTCCAACTTTCATGTGACCCGGAACGGACCGGTCATTGTTGCCACCTACTTTGTTTCTGTGGAGGAGACAATTAAAGGCAGGCGGCTGACAAAGAAGCCGGCGCCAAGGCTTAGTGTCTTTCTGAAGACTGACGATGGCTGGAAGTGGATTGCACATGCCAATCTCAAGCCATTAGGTTCTAAGGAAAAGTAAAGAATCTACCGTAAAAAAGAAGGGGTAGCCGCAAATGGCTACCCCTTTAATTTTCATGGTGGGTCAGGGCAACATTGAACTGCCGACACCCGGGTTTTAAGTCCGGAAAAGCAAGTTCTTATCACTATTTGACTTTCTTGTCGAAGTGGCGTGCCAGGTCAACGGCCTCCCAGCCTGATGTGCCGAGCGTTTTTACCCAGAGTTTAAGACTTTTCGGAACAAAGATCGTTTCATAGATGTTGTGTGACCTTTGAGCCCCACCCTTGTCGTAAGGCGTATCAAGAACCTTCATCATTACCTTCACGCTGAACTTGCCCTTGTATTTTTCGCCAAGCGCAAGAAGATTGGCACGGCGAGAAAACGTTTGAAATATGTCTCCCGGAGGTGGGGCGATCCACCAGGACGGATCGACGAAATGATTGGTTGAAACCAAAAGTCCCGGTTTATCCTCACCCCTGCGCTTTATGCCGAATGTGGGCCATTCGTACGAATAAGCAACATTTTCGTCCGCGACATTGAGGAGAATAGCGACCGCCGGCTTAGAGGAAAACATCGCTGCGTCGAGTTGGGTCATATCGGACGAATTGAAGAGAAAACCAAGGATCTGTATAAAATTCAGTATCCTGTTTTCCGTAATTATGTTTCCACCCGATGGAGTGCCGTCATTAACCTCTGCAAAAAGCCCACTCCGGTTCATCACCGTGACGGCTTCAATACCGCCCAGGAACCCCACCGTTGCGGTCGGGACACTGCCGTCAGTGGGGTTATAGATCGCCACCGTCACAAAGTCAGCGAATTTGTTGAAGAGCTCGGGATAATCGAAGTGTCGCCCCGTAATCATCGTCCCGTCCGCCGAGTAATCGCCCCATGTCGCGATAAAGGAACAATGCACAGCATCTCCCATAATATGAGCCAAGGTGACAAGCTCATTTAAGATAAGCAGTTTTTCAAGCTCCATGCCGGATGTTTCCGCAATCCCGTAAAAAATCTCCCTAAAGCGCTGCGGACACCTTGAAAAAATCTCTGCTGCCACATATTTCCCCAATTTGTAGTCGAGGTGTTTTTCCTTTACGAGGCCATCAACAATAGCCAGCTTGTAAAACTTTTTGAGATCATCCTTCAGCAGATGCCCATACTGCCTTCCCATCTGGCGAAAATTGCCGTGAAGCTCGACAACGTTAAATTTCCCGGCCTTGTAAAGCAAGCCTCCATCATACTTTGCAATCGGTTTAAGGGCCGGCTCTCCAGCCACCGCCTGCGTTTTTCCAAACGCCACGCAGACCAGCAGAAGCATGCTCAAAATCAAAACGCTTCTTATTCTTATTTTCACGTTGACTCCTCCTTTTTGCTTCATGTTTGCAACCAATATATCTTGTCCTCCCCTTGTGTCACGAACGGGTAAGCTGAAGCTCCGGATCAATCTCTATTTTAAATTTATTAGTCTTAACTATGGGTCTGACGTTTTTTTTCTCTTTTTTTAGCGTAACAATCCCGTAAGCCTGCATTGTTTTTAAGGTACGTGACAGATTGCTGCTTTTCCGGCCTGTAAGAAACTCCAGCTCCTTCAGCGACCGTGGTTTGTTTTCTATGATTTTATCCAGAAGTTCCCGGTTCTCCTCGCTCAACACCTGTGCAAGAGATTTAATAGACTCAAACCAGACTTTCGGTTCTCCGGATTTCTGCTTATACTCACCTTTGGCAATCGCTACTGTTCTCTCACGATATTCTTCTTTCGGCATAATGCCGATTTTTAAAGCCTTTATCATTTCTATCACCCTTTCATATTATTACTTATTTCTTTCATCTTTCTTTTATTTCATCGACCGCATCCCAGAAATCTTCCAGTAATTGAACTGCACTGTTGTATTCGTATGGAACCACCTTTTCTCGCTCGTGTTTATGATCCCACGTTACTTTCCGGGCTCCGTATTTCTTCTTCCTCGGTTTGTAGCCATGGGCGTTGTCAAATCCTAACACTCGCACGTTCTTGTTATCATGAAGTGTCAAAGAGCATTGTATTCCATGCGGAATATGCTTGCTTGGCTCAACCCGTCTGACTTCGAATTTTATCCAGTAGCCGTCTTCAAAATTATAACATTCACCATCAAAATTCAGCAGGACTTCCAGTGAATTGTTTCTACTTGGATATTTTTCTTTTGTCATTGTGCCACTATAGTTATCATCAAATGATAATCATGTCAAGGTTCAAAGTCGAATTAGTCCATAAAGGGGTCGTCTATTGGCTATATGGGGGGAGGGAATGGATAGATGTTTTGCCACTGCACGCAACAAGCCGATATATGGCCGGCAAAGATCAATCTGTGCGGTTATATCTTTTTATCATCTGATATAGACAGGGTTGGAAAATATCCAGGGGCGGTATTTTCCGAAATGTTTGAGATATACTTCAATCCGGTACACACCTTTTTTCCTTATCTCGTATTCCTTCACCCTCCCGACCGCCTCACCAAATGGAACACCGTCTCTGACGACACAGATTTTCCCCTTCTCGGGGATTTCAACCCTGAGGAAGGCCTTCCCGTCGAGGAGGAATTCATCCCCCATTGTGGCCCGTTTTTCCCTATCGGCAACAATAAACGAAAACCCTTTCGCCTCGCAGAAGTATTCGAGCGCCGCATAGGCACGCCCGCCCTTAAGGGCAGTCAGAAGCGCCTCCTGATCTTTTCTGTTATCCTTTACCAGAGGCGACTCCGTCAAAAGATGCGTCCGGACAAACTTGAAGGCCCTTGAGAAGGGGAAAACTGAAAATCCCAGGCCGAGGACTTTTTCCAGATTGTCGTGATTGTCAAGCTCTCCAATGCCCACAACCTTCGAATTCCGGTTGAGTCTGTCCCACCGGTCCAGGGTAGCCCTTTTGGGACCTCTAAGGACATAGGCTGGGAACAGGTAACCGATCAAGCCACTCAGATATCCCCTCAGGAAAAACTGCCAGTCCGTCATGAAGTCCCATATACCAATTCCCGTATAACCGGATACCGTCCAGGCCAGCCAGGGATAATGTTTCACGTGAAACATTTCCGTCCCCTGGTGATCAGGATGGCTGATGAACCCGATTCCCCCCTGTTTTCTGACGGTATCTATATATATCTGCGGATCACCCACATCATCTTTACCGACAACTGTAGGTTCATCGATGCCGAAAGCGATATAGTGATTGAAGCGGGGGGTAATCTCCTCCCCCACGATAAGCAGGACATCTCCATGCCAGCCTTCGAGTCCCCTCTTTTTTGCCTCAAGGGTCGAATGGTCGGTAAGCATCAGAAAATCGATGTTGTTCTCTCCGGCCGCCTTGACAATTTCAGCTATGGAAGCACGGCCGTCATAGGAATACTCCGAGTGGAAATGGATAATGCCCGTATAGTCATATAATTTCAGCATGACAAAAATGATATTTTAAAAATATGGAGGCGGGGCTAAAGCCCTGCACTACTAAGAAAGGTTTGCATAATACCCATATTGTCATTGCGGTGAGCCGAAGCCCCGAGCGTAGAGAAGGGGGCATGCGAAGCAATCTGAGATCTTTGCATAATGCCACATTGTCATTGCGAACAAAGTGAAGCAATCTCACAAGATGTTGATAATTCATAAGATTGCCACGTCGCTTCGCTCCTCGCAATGACCAAAATTACAGTTCCGCAAAGCTCTCGCAATCTATAGCTCCATGTAATCATAATAGATTGCCACGTCGCCCTGCTCCTCGCAATGACCAGAAAAATAGGTCTCACTAAGGGCAAGAAAAAAGTGTCGCTACCAGGTTATATGGCAGCTATAAAGGGCTGCGCTCCATGTGTGCCAAGGTTTTCACCGGGGGATTTGTGAAATATTTTCAAAGGATGCTTTTTCCGCTTTCGGAAACGATTCTGTCTATCTCCATTTGCAGTTCTTCGGGAAGTCCTTCCATCTTAACGTTAAGAAAACCCCTTACAATAAGGGCGGTTGCATCCTCTTCGCTCAGACCACGTGCCATAAGATATTCTATCTGATCCTGGGATATTTTTCCTACCGCCGCTTCATGAGACATCTCCACACCGGCAACCCTTCCATCAAGTTCAGGAATGGCACGAATCGACCCCTCTTCCGAAAGCATCAATCCATTGCACTCAAGGTGGGCCTTTACTCCCGGTTTGTGTCCTATCAGCTGTCCACGCGCTATGATGTTCCCCCCGGTAGAAATAGTTCTTGATATGATCTCGGCCCTGGTGCCGGCTGCTTCTAAAGAAACTTTCCCCCCTACATCGAGCTCTGATCCTTTTGTCGCAACCAGAATGCTGTTTATCCGCGCTACAGCACCCTCCCCCAAAAGCCTGACAGCGGGATACATTTGCACAGACCTGACAGTTTTCATACAGACGTAATTCGACAGGAACGTCGCCCCCTCTTCCACCATAACAACCGTTCTCGGCCTGACTTCAACCTCTTCCCCCCAGTTATGTATCATGGTAAAGGTAAGCGTGGCTCCCTTTTTTACGTAAATTTCCGAGACACCTATATGCAGACCTCTTCCGAGATGGGGTGCTGTCGTGCATCCTGTAATAATATGAAGCTCCGACCCTTCCTCCGCAATGATCATGTTGTGAACATTCTGGGCAATCCCCTCTTCACCCATGTAAAGACAGGCCTGCACAGGGAAAGTCGCCTTAACTCCAGGTTTTACCCTGACAAAATAGCCATTGTTAAAATTTAGCTCCGCTCGGGCAGTATATTTATCTGTTCCAACATCAACAGCCTTCCACCAGTAATCTTTAAGGCCGTCATATTTTTCAAGGGCCTCGGCCATGGGAAGCAGTTCAACGCCTTCCTGGCCTACGGAGCAATGAACCGGTGAATGATCCATCAGCAAAAAACTGCCTGATCTTTCTTCCCCTGAAGTTACGATTCCCACCTCTGCAAAATTTTTTCTTTCTTCTTCAGAAAAACCTGCCATTTCAGGATTGTATTCGTGAACCGATGAATCTTTCTTAAAACTGGAGAGGTCAATATCAGCTCCGTATAATGCCTTCTTGTCTGCTGCAGCTTCTGCTCTTTCCCTTATCTTTGACACCTTACACACTCCTCATAGCCGGATTTCTGTATCATCTGAAACATCTCTCTTGGGTTGCCTTCACACCTCATTTTCCCATCAAGCAAAACATGTCCTTTATCTGCCTCAAGATAATTGAGTATGAGGCCCGTATGTGTAATAACCAGCCCTGACCTTGTCCGATGCTTTCGAAGATGCTTCTCAAGAAGATTTTTTATTACCTTCCCGATCACCTTAATATTCTCTATGTCTACGCCTGATTCCGGTTCGTCAAGCAGAACTAAATCCGAATTCTGGGACACGAGCTGTAGAAGTTCGGATTTTTTTATCTCTCCTCCTGAAAATCCAAGGTTTACATCCCTGTCCAGAAACTCTGAGACATTCAAGCTCTCAGCTATATCCTCTGTGGCCTTACCATTCTTATTAATTATTTCAACAAGGTCTCTCGTCTTTACCCCGGAGATGGTAGGAGGTCTTTGAAAAGACATGCCGATCCCCATCTTGGCTCTCTCATTAATCGGAAGATTGGATATGTCGTTTCCCTTGAAAAAGATATTACCTTTTGTGATTTTATATCCGGACATTCCCATAATCGCCATCAACAGCGATGTCTTTCCCGACCCGTTTTTCCCAAAAAGGACATGGGTTTCACCGTGATCAATCTCAAGATTGATATTATGGAGCAGTTCTTTGCCCTGGACTTCAACACTTAAATTCCTTATTTCTAACAACATTTTGAACCTCCGTGTAACTTATCAAGTACCAAAGGCACAGAGGCACTAAGTCACAACGATTATTTGGCTTACACTTTATTGATCAAAACTAACGAGCTCGCCTGCGATTGAAGCTCCCCGCAGCAAGCTGCGGGGAGTGCGCTCGCTGTTCAATTCAATCACTCGACTAACTTAATGATATTGATTCCATATTCTCAAGCGGACAACCTTCACAACGAGGGGCTTTCCTGCAGAAATGCTTGCCCGTGTTTACGAAAAGTGCATGATACTGATTAAATAGCCGAACACTGTTGGGAATGCTATTCATAAAAAGTTTTTGAATCTCCCCATAGCTTAGCCCGCCATCAATGATTTTGTGCCTCTGTAAAATCCTGCGCGTGTATAAATCAACGACAAATATCGGTTTGTTCCCTGCATAGAGGAGTATGCTGTCCGCTGTTTCTTCTCCGATCCCATTAACATCTAACATTTTTGCTCTCAGGGTCCAGAGGTTTTCCTCAAACATCTTCTCCAGATTCAATGCATATTCCCGGCGCAGAAACTGGAGGAATGCCTTCAACCTTTTTGTCTTTACATTATAATAGCCGGAAGATTTAATCAGTCCCGCTAAAATACCGTCTTCTATATCAATAAGTTTTTCAGGATAAAGAAATCCTTTTGATTTCAAGTTACTTATGGCAATTTTTACATTCTCCCAGCTTGTGTTCTGGGTCAGTATCGCTCCGACAATTATCTCGAAGGGTGTCTCACCGGGCCACCAGCACAGGTCCCCAAAATACCTGTCCAGTGTTTCATAAATATTCAACAAATATTTACTTGTATTCATAAAAGTAAACGGCTGCTATCGGCTTTAGCCGATAGCTTAAGGCACAAAGTAGCAGGGCTAAAGCTCTGCAAGGCTATCTATTCTATTAACTGAAATCAGTTAACTAACAAAATGAATGAAACCAATTGAACCAATAAAACTGTTCTGCTTTTCTCTTTGTGCCTCTGTCCCTCGTAACTGCTCATGCCTGAGTAGTTACTTACGAATAACAACAAAGAAAGACGTCCTGCCCCGTTTTATCAAAAGCATACAGCTGTCCTTTGCATCTTTTAGGGAAATGGCCTTTATATAATCCTCCATAGAAGAAATTTTAACCTTGTTTACCTGCAGAATAATATCTTGCGGTTTTACCCCTCCATCATCTGCAGGGCTTTCTCCCTGCACATGGGTAACGATGACCCCGTTTTCTTCGGAAAGACCAAGGTGGGCGGCAATCTCCGGTGTAATTTCCTGAACCGTCATTCCAAAATATTCCTTCATTTCTCCAGCTTTGGCCAATTTTTCGCTCTTTTCACGTTCCGCTACCACGATCTGCAGGACTTTTTCTTTCCCGTTGCTCAAAATCTTCAGTTCAACCTTTTTCCCAACGGAAAGAGTCGCTACAATCCTCAACAGCTCATGGGTGTCTTTTATCTTCTTCCCGCCAACCTCAAGTATAATATCGCCAGTCTTTACTCCTGCCCTGTCTGCAGGGTCCCCTTTGAACACATCATTCACCAGGACCCCTTTAGCATCTTTAAGCCCGAGGTTTTTCGCAATATCTTCCGTAATCTCCTGCACGGAAACCCCAAGCCATCCTCGTACGACCTTCCCTTTCGTTTTAAGGTCGGTCAAAATCCCTTTAGCCATATTTATGGGTATGGCAAAACCTATTCCCTGCCCACGAGCAATCATTGCCGTATTGATTCCCACGACCTTCCCTTGCAGATTAAAAAGTGGGCCTCCGCTGTTCCCAGGATTTATAGAGGCATCCGTCTGGATAAAATTATCATAGGGACCTGAACCGATAACCCGCCCCTTGGCACTGACAATCCCGGCGGTCACCGTATGCTCAAGACCGAAGGGATTTCCTATTGCAATAACCCAGTCGCCTACCCTTAAGTTGTCTGAGTCACCAAAACTAACTACAGGCAGGCTACCTGTCGGTTTTATCTTTATCAGGGCTATATCGGTCTTGGCATCTTTACCTTTCACTTCGGCATCGTATTCCTTACCATCGGAAAGTTTTACCTTTATCTTGTCGGCTTTCTCAACAACATGATTATTCGTAAATATATAGCCGTCATTGCTGATTATAAAACCGGATCCGAGACTCTTCTGTTTAAATTCCTTCTCCGGGATGTCTCCAAAAAACTTCTTGAAAAATTCGTCTCCCCCGAAAAACCTATCAAAAGGAAATTCCTCTCCGAAAGGAGACATAAATTTCTGCATGGCACCACTCTTGATAACCTTTGTAGTGCTGATATTAACCACAGCAGGTTTTAGCTTCTCGGCCAAATCAGCAAAGGAGTCGGGTGGCCTTATAGCTTCTGCCACCGAAGCTGCAAGCGCATCATCCACGTAAGTTCCTTTAAATACTGGCGAAAACCGTACAGTTCCGACCATGGAAACAACAAAAACCCCCATTAGAAAAACCAGTAAAACCGCAAAAAAGGTTTTTCTGCTTTTACTTTCTGCCTTTATTTTCATTTATATCCTCCAAAAAGTTTGAACTGAACAGCGAGTGCCTTCCCCGCTGCTTGCGGCGGGGTTAGCGAGCGAATAAAAATAAACATTTTCCTTAACAGCTCCACCATGCCGTTTTACGGCATTATAATTGGAAGTAACTTATGTTTTTAGCAAATTCGTTATTTCTGGTAAATATTAACAACTTATAGCGCATTTGCAAATTTAAGTTACTTGGAAGTCGGAGTTTCCCCGCAACTTGTTGCGGGGAGCTTCAATATGCCCGCAGTAAACTACTGTCGTGTCAATCAAGAAATGTCATTTCGACCGCAGGGAGAAATCTAAGATTTCTCAGTCGTGAAGAC
>JAUSPI010000027.1 GCA_030655775.1 Syntrophales bacterium | reverse complement strand
TTCTATCCTTTTCAAAGGAGCTTCCTTCAATTTACGCTCTACTTCTTCATCAATCTTTTTTAATCTTTCCTTGAAAGCCGGGGATTTTTCCAGGCCCTTGAACAATCCGCCCAATCCTGGAATCATCTTGCCAATCCCTTTAAGAATTTCTCCTGATACTCCTTCCTCTTCTTTACCATTTTCTTTCTTTTTATCCATAGCCATCCCCCTTATTTATATCAGGCCGGCTGGCTTAATGCCTTTGCCTTGGCACTGACCCAGCCACACCAAGGGCAGCCGGTGCTGATGAGCTCTTCTGTAGGCACCCTTTTGTCGCATTGGGGGCAATTCTCTCTGGCTATTTGCGCCTCCTGCCATGCTGCGGTCTCATAATTGGTTCCCGATGGAAACTCCAGCCCATATTTTGCCGCCGTCTCGAAGGATGCAAGGGCAGCACGTATCTTAATTCCAAGCAGTTCAACCCCCGCCACAGACACTGTAATATCGGCATTAATTACAAGCCCTTTATCCAGGATTCTGTCGATTACGTCGACCAAACCGACACGATCATTAGTTCGAGATGGTTCTAAGGCCATCACTATCCTCCTTTTTCTCCAGAATAAGCTCTAAAAAGCCATTATTGTATAATTTTCCGATTATCTTTTCAGAAGGACGGGGCAATTTGATGATTTTGTAATAAGTTCTGTCTTTTCCGCTGGCGAATATGACTAAAACTTTTTCGTTTAAGTCAACCTTGATATCCTCTTCATCAATCCCCGACAACTCAGCTATCAAACGTATCTTTCTTTCTCCCTCAAATATGTCAACAGGAAAATCGCTTTTATCCTTACTCATTTGCCTGTACCCTGCGATAAAAGTTTTATTCTGTGCTCTCAACTTTTGAACACTAATCGTTCCCATTACAGTTCACCTGCTTTGTGATCTCCTTGCAGAATCTTTTCCCCCTGTGGTGTAATCTCATATTGTCTCGGGGCAATTGCCATTAAAAGACCGTTTTCCACCAGAGACCGTGTCAACACGCTTACATATGCCGGAGACATACCGGTATAGTTGCTCACGTTGATAGGATTCTTTCGTTGTTTAGACTCGCAATAAAACCCCAGCACCTCTACCTCGCTGGCAGTGGGGCTTCTCTTTCGTTTTGCCGGACGTTCCTGAAACCTTCTCTTCTGCTCCATTTGAAACCTTGCCTGGCGGTGGAAGTCTTCCTTTGGAGGCATAGCCTTCCCGGGGCTGGAACCTGGCTTTGTCACCACACCTTTGCCCCGGCATTTCAAGCACGGAAGCTTGTTGCCAGACTCTCTCCCTGTTCCCCGGCAGTGTGTGCAGCCTTCTACCGGTTCTGTAACGCTCACAAAGCCCGTGCCGCGACAGACAGTGCAGGTAATTTTGCTTCGGGGTTTCTCTTCGCCTCCCCCTTTACAGTAAGCACAAACAACCGCTGGCGGATTTACGGTAACTTTTCCAGCCCCTCTGCATACTGGGCATATGGTTCCTTTCGGTTTTTCTCCCTTCCCTCTGCAAAAACCGCAGGGATAGGTTGTTTCAGTCAGCAGCTTTCCAATCATTATCCCCCCGGCCCCTTTAGAGAAGTGTTTCCCCGATCTATCAACTTTTGCCGTGGACCAGATCAATTGTTCCTGCCCGGGCTTATCGAAAGACTGAACAGCTCTGTAACTACTATTGGACATAACCCCCCATCCCGACCGCTCCTGATGTAGTCTTTTAAATGAAATACCTTTGTCCGTTTTTCCTGTTTCAATGCCGGATGTTTTACCCAGTGCTCTTTTTCCCTTAAAGGTAATTCTGAAGCGGCCCGATCTTTTCAAATCTACATAATCCTGTCGAGCCAGGTTCATACACAGAAGTCTTGCGTATCCCGTATCTATGCCCAGCTTTCGGCTTACGATATGGCTTGTGGTTTCTTCACCTGTTTCATAGATTATTTGTAAAGCTTTCTTTTCACTTCCGCTCGCCATATCTGCCTCCCCTATTCTATTGATCTATCCTGATACGAACTTACCGGGATATTTCTCTCATCTTTATCCAGACCTCAGTTACGCCCCACTTCGCCATAAAGGTTGCGCATCGTTAAATATGAAGAAAAGGGTTTTCATATACGCCGCCTTATTGGCAAGAATATTCACTCCTCTGAGTCAGCCTCTCGTTCGGGACTATTATTCTCCTGCTCGGATGAGTCATCATCCGGCATGATACCGCAGGAGTATCTTACAGGGGCTCCCTTTCCTGTGGAGTACTTTACCCGGGAACGGCGTATCTTCTTTTCATACTCATCCCAGCTCATTGCCGTAGAATATTTAACTTTTGTTTCTCTGCCGGTTGAATATTTCATGTTTTTTCTCCGTCAATAATCCAATGTCATCGTTTTCCATCTTTTCTGCTTTTTCAGTCCCATCTTTTCCTGGAGGGTTGTCAATCCGACCGGCCCTTTGTTTCTGATTGCCAGCCATGGGGCACTTGCGGGTCCGGATAACTTGAACTCCAATGAAAGACCAGGCTCAAAACCGGATTCGGACATCACTTTATCGTCCAAAACGATTCGACCCTCCTCATCGATCCGGCAGGGACATTGATAGAAGACCGTCTGGAGGGCCGTAAGCCTCGGTATCCGATCCAACCCATGAACAATAAGGTACGGATAACGCCCGCTCCCGGTTATGCGAATCACTTCCAGTCCCACCACGGAATCCGGTTCCAACCCCATCTGGAGCATAAAATTTTTCCCCAAGGCGATCCTTCCTTCTTCATCTACCTGTCCAAAACTTCTAAGCAGGGTCATTCTATGAACCTCTAATCTCTTCGAGTTCCCGGTCTATTTCCTCTGATCGTTTCTTAAATTCTTCTTCAGTTATTTCCCCCATCTCCAGGTTCATCTCCAGACCCAGACGTTCGTCTTTCAGTTTTCTCTCCATATCCTGCTCTTCGGAAGCCTGATGTTCAAGAGACTCCGCTATCCAGGCAATCCCCCTGACTGGGAAGAACGGCAACGTCGCCGGGAGCGTGAGCAGCCAACCAAGGAACCGTAAGAAACCTATTTCAACCGGTTCTCTGCCCCGCCTCCTTGATATATCCCTGTATTCTGTCCAGGCCTGTTTAACCCCCAATCTGCGGCTCAGAGTTCGCGAGGAAACCGCACTCACGAGAAGTATATACTGGCTGACCGGCGGAACATATTTGCTGGCATTGGGTATCATCTGAATATCTCCTTAAAAAAACAGTGTTCAGGAGTTAGAGGTCAGTGGGTTGCCTTTTCCGCAACGGGCAACAAACAACAGACGATTGATTTTCATCTTTCGTTTATTCTACTCCTCGGCATCCTCCATATCGATGCGTTTTCGCATCCCTGTTCGTTTGAAATCCAGCATACTTCCGTCAGGATCCAGTCGGGCCTCATACTTGGCCAGGATATCCATGCTGTCCGGAATTGAGTGTTTCTCGATAACCTCCATGGTTATCAACCAGCCATCGCCCTCTTTCTCTGCTGCCACTGTAGAGGAAATCTCCAAACCAATAAGTTTATTTAACTCCGACCGCGCTTTTTGGATCACTTCCGACATACTTAAAGCCATTTTCATTTACCTCCTTTGTATGAAAAGCTCTCACTTATCAGTGGTCAGTGGTCAGTAGTTTTTACTACTCACTGTCCACTGTCCACTGTGCTTGCCCTATTTTTCGGAAATTCTTTTCCCACAGTTGGGGCAAAATTTATAACCGTGAATATGTCGCCAGGTCTGTCCGCAATCGGGACATTCAAGGGTTAATCTCTGCCCGCATTCAGGGCAACTCTTCAAACCCCCTGAAGTTATCTCTCCGCACCTGGGGCATCGAAATGCTCCCCCTCTTCCCCGTTTCTCCGACATATCTACATCTCCTCTTTTATTTTTCTAATGGATTCCAATTGTTCCATCAATTTTGTTTCTTCTCTTTCATACGCCTCACCGTCTATTTCTTCCATCTCGTACCGCATCTGAAGGTACAACAGCTCTTCATGAATCTTTGACTCGTCGGTTATCTCCTCATAGGCAGATTCCCTGAGTTTCTTTCCCAGCCATACGGTCAATTTGAGAGGGGAAAGCAATATGTCATCTAATATAAAAGCCATAATTTAGTCATTGGTCACTTGTCATTGGTCATTAGTCATTAGTTGCTACCCACTAACCACTGTCCACTGCCATCCGCCCACTGGTTACCATTTCACTACAATTTCCACGAAGTTGCATGGCGGCACCGGGCCCACATATTTGAATTTCATCTTGCCGTCACACCCTGTCATCAATTTATCCACCATTTCGTCAAATGCCTTTTCACTATCTTTCCGGATCAGAAAGGCGCTGTTGGTAATCATCTGATCGCCGAAAACATCGTTTTTCTTATGTTCCACCCAGAGTTCTTTCAATAAATCGAGAATTGCTTTTTCTTCCTTCATCTTCTTGGTCTCCAGGGCTTTTTTCACCATATCGCCCAACCTGACCTGATCACGCTGCGGCCTTACCTTCCTTGACATGAGGCGGTCTCTAAACATCCTGATATCCCTGTTTTCATCTACGATTTCCAGGAAGGTACTTTCCTTACTTGTCCATAGAACCTTGAGGCCAAGCTCCATCTTGTCTTCTATATATGTTAAAAGTTCTTTAAGCTCGTCATATCTGGCCTTTAAAACCTTTTCCCTGATAAGATCTGTTCCCTCTCCAATAGTTCCGAATCTCACCGGCAGCATGGGATAATCTTTCATGACCTTTTCCATTACGTTCTGATGCGCCATTGTGTTTGCTCTGGTAACGGAATATTTAACAACAGGAGAAGAGCTGATCACGGCCCCGATATCCTGATAGCATACGGTATAAACCTCGTCTTTGCGGTCACCGATACCTGTGGGGCCAAAGCTCTTTTCTTTGTCAGTTGCCACGATGGCATATATATATTGGCCGTCTTTGTCTGACATGATCTTTTTCCTTACAATAAGATTTCTCGCTCCGCTCGAAATGACAACTTTGGTGCGTTTTAGGACGGCTTCCTATACCTCGGGAGCCTCAACATCCACATCAGCGATCAGATACTCTGTCAATTCATCGTATTTGTCTTTGTTTTTGCCGGATATAAGTTCTTTGAAGTAGCCTCTAACCTTTTCTATGTTTTTCACTTCTCCTACCTTGATGTCTTTTGCTATATGTTGAACTACCTCGTGAAAGGCCCCCATAAAAAGGACGCCAATTTCTTTTTCCTTAAGGGTTTCATTTATGGTTTCCGCAACAAATCTGTCTCTTTCCTCCATTATTCTATCTTTATGGATTCTATAGCCTATATAAGCCGTGGCCCTTTCCCAGAGTGATTTTGTCTGGGCAAGCTTAAGAATGCGATTATATTCTTCCTTAAGAAGTTCAACATCTTCCGTTTTTCGGATTTCTCCCCCTCTCCCCATCAAATCAAGGATAATCCGGAAGTTTCTGCTTCCTTTTCGGGCTCCTTCCTCAATGATCTTCTGTCCTAATTCGCCATCCGCCAGTAAGCCGTCCTGATAGATTTTCAAATTTCCGGCATCCAGCTTCTTAAAATATTCCTCGATTTTATCCCAAAATATGGTCACGCTCTGTTTATGCCTCTCCCACCGCTCTTCCCCGCATATATTAGCGCTTCTTTTATCGATATCAGAAGCAATGCTTCCCAGATCAGAGTCCACATGGATAACGGGAACATAGAGCAATTTTCTCATTATCTATGCGCTCCCGGCTGTTCCAGTGGCTTGACGACGAGCCATTCCCTTACGTCTTTTTCCTTAAAGGAACATTGTTCTCCCTCGCAATAATCGCTGAGAAGCCGGTAGGCCCTCGTTATATTTTCAAACCTCTTTTGCACCTCCGCAGCACCCGGATATCTGTCAGGATGGAATTTTTTGCTCAATTCCCAGTATGCCTCCCTGATCTCCAGGGTTGTGGATTCTTCGCCTAAACCGAACATCTCTCTGGCCTCGATTACGTCTGAAAAATCCACCTTTTTCATTTCAAGCGTACAGAAGCTGTAAGGCGGTAGAGGACCCACTATTCTAAAGTTTATTTCACCCTGATATTTTTCATCCATCTGATCTATCTTTGACTCAAATGTTTCTTTGTTATCTTTATTAATTAGAAAGGCGACATTCATAATCATGAAATCATCCATAACATCGTGGGTGCGGTGGTTTTTTGATTCTTTTTTCAGGGCATCCAACATTTCGGAAGCATATTTTGCTCTTTTTCTGTTAATATATGTTTTAACCATCTTCCCCAGGGTTATTCCTGCCTCGAGTTTCTGGTCGGGGGGTTTTGAATTTGCTTCTTCCTTAAGCTTTTTTATCTCCTCCTCTTCCCCAATGGCCCTTAAGACTGCATCCAGATTGCTCCACATGGCCACCACATCAAGTTCTATCTTATCTTCCATAGCTATGATGCTTGTTTTGATATGATCATAACCCTTCTTCAGTATCCTTTTGATTTCCTCTTCTCCCTGTACTGCGGTCCCAAATTTCATCGGGATGATATAATGATTTTTCATGACCCTTTCGATAACGGCCTGATAGACGGCCAGATGAAGAAGAAGAGTTTCTTTCGGCAGGGAATCAAATTGTATAGATGGGGAATCACTAACTACGGCGGCAATATCCTGATAAGGTTGTGTGTAAACTTCTCCTCCATCGATACCGGCGTAATCAAATTTTTTCTTCTCATCTATGCTGATGAATCCATAAATGTAGTTTCCTTTTGCACTCATGCTTTTCCCTCCATAATTCAGGGGACAGTGATCAGTTGTCAGTGATCAGAATGTTCGGCGGCTATGCCGCCGTTACTGTTCACTAATCACTGTTCACTCACCACTGTTTTCTGTTCACTGACCACTAATCACTGCCCCCTGTCCCCTGTCCCCTGACCACTGTTTTCTAACCACTGACAATGCCTCCTTAAAATGACTGTCTGAGACCAGGAATTTCGAGTAATCTTCATTTCCGGATTCGATAAATTTCCTTAAGGCAAACATTGAAGCCTTACGACATACTGATTCTATGTCCGCTCCTACGAGGCCCTCCGAATCGCCGGCCAGGGCATCAAAATCCACATCAGAAGCCAGAGGTTTCCCCTTTGTATGAACTTTGAATATTTCCAGCCTTGTCTTTTTATCGGGGACTGGAAGCTCCAGGAGAAAATCAAACCTTCCGGCTCTGAGCAGGGCAGGATCAACGATATCCAGCCTGTTCGTGGCCGCCAGAACGACAATCCCCTTCAGTTCCTCAATCCCGTCAAGCTCGGTCAGGAACTGACTGATAACGCGATCGACCACATGGGATGCCGCGTCCGATCCCCGCATTGGCGCAACACTGTCTATTTCATCGAAAAATATGATACACGGTGATGCCTGCTTGGCCTTCTTGAAAATCTCGCGTATTCCCTTCTCACTCTCCCCTACCCACTTTGAAAGGAGTTCCGGTCCCTTGACGGATATGAAATTTATTTCCGATTCTGAAGCCACTGCCTTGGCAAGCAGAGTTTTGCCGGTTCCGGGAGAACCGTGGAGCAATATACCTTTCGACGGGATAGTCTTCGCGTGCTCAAATAACTTGCCGTATTTAAGAGGCCATTCGATAGTTTCCTTTAATACAGTTTTTATCTCATCAAGGCCGCCGACATCGTCCCACTTTACATCCGGAATCTCTGTAAAAACCTCTCTTATGGCAGAAGGCTCTACTTCCTTTAAGGCCTCCATGAAATCGTCCATGGTGACCTGAAGCTCCATCAATGTATCGTAAGGAATCTCTTCCATCTCAAAATCAATGACCGGAAAGATTTTTCTCAAGGTAACCATAGCCGCTTCACGAGAAAGGGCCTGCAGATCGGCCCCTACAAAACCGTGAGTTATCTCGGATATGCGGACAAGATCAACATCTTCGGCCAGTGGCATACCCCGTGTGTGAACATCGAGAATTTCCAGCCGGCCGTTCTTGTCAGGTATACCTATTTGTATCTCGCGGTCAAATCGCCCCGGTCTCCTCAGTGCGGGATCGAGGACATTTGGAATGTTTGTGGCTCCGATAACGATTACCTCACCCCTTGAAGCAAGGCCATCCATCAGGGCCAGGAGCTGGGCCACCACACGCTTTTCTACCTGTTTTTCACCCCCCATTTCCTCGCGTTTGGGGGCAATAGCGTCGATCTCGTCAAGAAATATTATGCTGGGCGCACGGGACGTTGCCTGTTCAAATATCCGTCTCAGATTTGCCTCACTTTCGCCGTAGAATTTGTGCATTATTTCCGGGCCGCTGAGATGAGTGATATGGGCATCTGTCTCATTGGCTACTGCTCGGGCAATGAGGGTCTTTCCGCATCCGGGGGGGCCGTGTAAAAGCACTCCCTTGGGAGGATCAATACCCAGTCTTTCAAAAACCTGTGGATATTTCAGGGGAAGCTCTATCATTTCTCGAATGCGCCTTATTTCTTTGCCCAGTCCCCCGATGTCTTCGTATGAAATCCTGCCGCTTTTGGCACCCTCCCCTGCTTCTTTTTGGCCCTGAATATTTATTACGGTTTTGGGATGAATCAGCACCACCCCCTCCGGCGAGGTTGACACAATCTCAAAATCCTGGGTCCTTGTTCCAAAGAGTCTCGCCCTCACTGTGTCGCCCTTCATCAGGGGCAGTCCTTCAAGCAGGCTCCCTATGTAGCGGGCGTCGTGAGAACGCATCAGAGTCAAAGGTGCAACAACAATTTTTTGTGCCGGGCTAAAATCTGTCTTTTTTACTGTGACCTTCTCGTCTATGCCTGTCTTAGCGTTTTCTCTCGTGATTCCATCCAGCCGGACCAGAGCCTTGCCCCGATCTTCCATGTAGGCAGGCATGACTTTGGATACAGTTTCTCTTTTGCCGCTGATAGAAATAATGTCTCCCACTTCGACACCAAGCTTTTTAAAGTCGGCAGGATCAAAACGGATAATACCCCTGCCCACATCCTTCGATAAAGCCTCGGCAACCTTCAGAGTAATTGTTTTATCTGCTGTCATTTTTCCTGTTCAAAATCCCCCTGTATCCCCCTTTAAAAAAGGGGGAATCATCTAATCAACGGCTGCTGCATGTGGGACACAGAAACCTCACGCTACTATTGTCATGTCAACGATACTCTGTCATTTCGAAGGAGTCTTCACGACTGAGAAATCTTAGATTTCTCCCTTTGGTCGAAATGACATAAAGACCTATTCTCGGACTACCCACTAACCACTGCTCCCTGACCCCTGATCACTGCTCACTGTTCACTATCTTTATCTCCAGCATCCCGTTTTTATATGACCAGGTCATATCTTCAGCCTTTGCCGGCCGGGACAGGAGAATCTCTTTCTGGTATTTCCTGTCATTGCTTTCAGCGCTGATATTGAGGATATCCCCTTTGATTTCGATATTGATGTCCTTTTCTTCGATACCGGGCATCTCTGCGATTATATTTATCCCGGTCTTTTCATCAAACACATCCACGATGGGTTCACGTACCTCCTCAACAACGGGACCCTTTGGAGTTTTCTTGATGTTCCCAAAGGGCTGGACGGAAGGACTGCCATCCGCCATGGTGCGTATCCTTACCCCGTAGACACCCTTGAGATCTTTAAGTCCCTTGATCTTGTCCAGACCTTCAAAGCGGATCTCTCCGCTCTTGGAAAGCTCTTCACCCTTTTCCGCCAACTTCGTAGCGGCATCCATCAGATTAGTAAGACCCTTGAAAAGACCACCAAAGCCGAAATCAATGTCTATGCCCTCGTCTTTTGCAGCTTTGTCTTTTTTCTTATTTTTTTCATTCACTATTCCTGTCTCCTTAGCTTATGTATGGGGGTCAGG
>JAUSPI010000026.1 GCA_030655775.1 Syntrophales bacterium | reverse complement strand
ACACAAGGCAACAGTTAATCGCATCGTCCAGAGGTATAGTGGCGAGTACAACGCTCAAGAAGGGGTAGACATCAATTCACCCTTCGTTGGGACTGTAGAGGTTGAAACCGAGAAGACTGTTGGTGAAGCTCCCACTCAACTCCAAGGTCATAAAGGCTCAGTTTACATTGCGGGCACAAACAAAGAAGCAGTTGCGAAGGCACTTGATACTACAAAAGGCACAACGATCGGCGTCATGGACAACAAGGGGAACATAGTTAAATCGTCAACGAGAAGATGATTCCCCGAACCAACCGCCTCCATCGTACGCTCCGCGCCCGCGGTAGGCGTCGCATCCGGTGAGGCGTGCCGTTGAGACTGTCGAAAAAGTAAAAGGGCATGTCATAGATGCCTGTATTTTGCTCAAATAGGCTGTCAAAAATAACAAAAAAGAACCATTCGTGAAGGGGTGTTTGAGTTTTTCGACAGTCTCGTTCGGCGTTAAAAAGGAGTAACTTATGCAACATATTTGCTTACATTTGCTTTATATGCCCATGATTATTTTACCATTGATTTCAGGATGCACTACCAGCTCAAATCATTTTGCTGAAAAAGATAAGCACCTATTGGGTAGCAGGCGTGTTGGATATAGAAAACAAACCTTCCAAAGTCAACCATGCGTCAGATATGATTTTACTTCAGAGGAGACAATTCAAAACTTCCAAATTGTGAATGGTAAATGGCAAATCAAGAATGGTAAATTGTGGGCTGTAAGTGGAGAAAAGAATCGTTCTATATTACTCGCGCAAAGCAGGAGGGGACCATTACGCATTGAGTTGGAAGTGACCAATTATGCAAATCCTGATGGCAGTATTGGCGATATTACAATACTCATCAATTCTGAAAATTTTGACAACTTTTTCGGGAGGGGATATGCTCTAACCACTGGATCATATTACAATAATTGTACAACTTTTTATAGGCTCGGAAAAGCAATTGCCAAAACAGAATATTCCCCACTGGTTTCAGGAAAAACATATAGAGTGCTAATCGAATTAATAGATGGCCATATTCGTTATTGGTTAAACGATAAGATCATTCTCGAGGCATGGGATTCCAAACAGCTAGAACTGGATCCCAATCTTTGGATAGGCATTCGTACATGGAATACAAGAATGTCTGTAGATTGGTTTGCTATGTATCAAGGAATAGAAAAATAGGGATAGCGACCGCTTTCGAATAAATACAGGGAATCAGGGTCACATCTATAGTGGCTGTTGAAAAACTCTGAATAAACTTTTACGGGGATGGAGAATTCGCTAACCTTATCACAGGAGGGAGCGAATGAAAGGAAAGGAAAGGATTAGGGGCAAGCCACTTGAGACGCGTCCCCATTTCTTCTTGAATTCACTAAGAAGAGGGATAATTAGGCAATGGGGACGGTATGGGTCGAAATTGGTCTGTTAGCGCATATTTTCGAAACTTGTCCAATATTCGGCCTTCGGGTTAAGTTTTAAAAACCCGAACTCCTGCCCGAGTTCAAAGAACATAAACGAGAAGAAAATTAAGAGCAAAATGATACCAAATATTTTTTTGATGAGAGAGCGAGATTTCTTAATAATTATTATAGAGGGCAATATTCCAAACAAGAGTGCGATACCAAAACCGCCAACCAAATTAAGAACAGTCAGAAAAATGTCAGGATAGATGATAGAAACTGCAAGCGGCGGTGCAAATGCTAAAAGGATCTCAAAGAGACGGTTCTCTTTTTTGAAATGGTTCTTTGTCAGGTCAGTTATGAACCCGAGGAGAGCCGTTCCAAAACCTAAGTATGAGGTTGAAATGGCCATGAGGGCGAATATGAGTGCGTTTGTCACAAAAAATGTAGATTGAATCTCTTTTGCCATAGGTACCGTTGCTGGAAGATTATTCTGATAGGCGTAAAGTATACTATTTTCGCCGCCGGTGAGGGGGAGGACGCCAATTCCTGCGCGAATCCAGGCAATGTTCATTACAACGCTTATTACCATGCCGATGACAATTACCATCGTGATCGGACGCATCTTCCAATTAAGTGCCCCCGAGGCCTGTGGAATTATATTGTGAAAATAAAAGGCTGCAATAATGATTGGTATTGTCAGAGGTGCAAACTTCCAGTCGGCATATGTCAGGCGTTCCGGTACAACATGCTTCCCTGACATTATCAAGAGTATAATGAATGATACGATCATTAATACGACAAGAGCGGAGCTGTATTTCGAAACAATATGGACGCCCTTGATAGTTATAAATGTTATGATGACAAAAAAGATCAAGAGAATGAGTGGCTGAGGTATAGGGTATTTGATGAGATTGGCTATTATAGCTGAGGCACCGCAGAACTGGGGTCAAACCTGGCTTTAGCACTTTACGGTTGCATTGGTTAGGAGGATTGGGTCAGCCCTGTATTTAGTACTTAACCAGGACTCAAGGGCAATCTGAAAGGACGGGAGAATGAAAATAGTTCGGATTGAACTTGCCGAGATTAAGGGCAGCGTGTATCAGCCGCGGTCTCAGCCGGATCTTGAATTGGAAAATCTCGTTCAGTCGCTGGACGTGACGCGGGTGATTGAGGCTGGTAGAAATCAGAGCCGTATCTTCACTTTTTAAAAGTCATAAAATAACATTCTAACATTCTGCAGAATGTTAGAATGTTATTAGGAAGGGAAAAGCTTGAGGAAGCGCAGCCCTTAGAGAAAAGAATAAGGAATTGCATTCGGCCGATTGCGTATGCGCGTTGAGATCCTTCTTCATATCAACAAGTGTTGAAGTGTTACAAACAAATGAAATGCACGGTATTTGACGCCGGCGCGAATAAAACCGTGACTCATGACGGTTCGGAGGTAAAATAGGTTTGTGAAGGGAGAACATGACGACAAACATGAGTCGGAGAAATTTTCTGGGTATGGCAGCGACTGGCGTTGCAGCGACTGCAATGGGTTCAAATGTTCTGTTCGGCCAGGATGGCAGCAAGCAAGATAAAGGCATCAAGAGGAGGCCAAATATGTATTTAGTTATTCGCATAACGGTGAAAGAAATCCGCGAATACTGCCCTTTTTACAAGTCGGGCGATACATTCTTCATCCGGCAGCAGTGCTTCGACCCAACTACTGCAACGCCGAAGCAGTTCTGCATGCACTCGCTGAACGACATCTATGAGACCTACATGAAGGTACGCAAAGGGCCAGTGGGGAATAAAAACATCGTGGGATGCATCGACAAGGGAATCGTTCAGTTCGAGATCCAGCGCCTCCCTGACGAGGAGGGTCCCGGCTGGAATCGGCCTCCGGTCCTGAAGCACAGGGTCACCCCTTAGATTAAAGAATAAGGAATTGCATTCGGCGGATTGCGTATGCGGGTTGAGAAGACGAGCAAAGACACGGCAACGGAATCGATTGCCATTTTCTTGTTTACTAAACTAAGGGCAGACCCCATGCCCGCCCCGAAATTATAATTCAGGAGAAAACACGGTGAACAACATCATGACGCAAACTTTCGTTGAAATCCTGCTTCTGGTCCCTGCGGCCCTCTCTGCCGGGTTTGTTATATTTCTGGCAGGGGTGATCCAGGGGGTTATGAATGATTTGGACGAAGCCACGTTCAAACGTTTCCTGACCATGTTGCACACGCGCGCAATGCGGTCACCTTATGCCATCGGTGTATCCAGCATTACGTTTGTCGGCATGGTGCCTTATTTTATCTACTACGGTTTCGGTAACCGGTGGTTCACGGCGGGGCTTGTCCTGTGGGTGATCGCCTCGATTGTCTCAAAGGCCACCGCTCTCCCGATCTACGCGAGAGTCGATGCCATGGAAAGCAGCGATGTGTCCCGCCTAAAGGAGGAGCGCCGGAAACTGCAAATCGCAAATATATTGCGCGCAACACTCAGCTTTGCATCCGTCGTCCTCATGGTGATTGGTTTTGTTTAAGGGAAACAGGGGCAACTTATCAAAGGCACGGTGTTTGTCGCTGGCGCGGGAAAAACCGTGACTCATGCCGTTGGGCATTTTTACCAGGAAAGGAGTTGCGTAATGAGACTGCCAGAAAGTTGGCCAGTGCTTTTTAGTTTGACTCTAATTGTGGTAAGTATGGCCGGCTGTATTACAAAGCCGGACTCGTCAAGCGCAACCCCGGTTGCATTTCATCCGGTTACCGAAGCTACCGAGGTCACTCCTGTTCTGGCATCCGTCATCGCTGCTCCCAGGCCGGCAACTTTAAGCACCGGGTCGATCTGCTTGAATTATGAGCTTATGGTCATGAATGCATCACGCGTCGCGATGACCATTGAAAGCCTGGAAATCCTTGATCCTCAGCGTTCCCATGCGCGAATCGCCCTGCTTTCCCGAAATGATATCGGAACTAACCTGCATCTTCCCGGGGTTAACAAACCAACGGCTGTGCTTGGCCCTGCTCAATCCGGTTACATCAGGGTTAACCTGTCTTTCACGGAACATGACAAAATTCCCCTCGTTCTCGATCATATCATCACGGTGACAACAAAAAAACCATATGGACCTGTCCTGCCCAAAATGGTTGAGAAAGTTGCACGGACCTATGTCAAGTCCGGGCCGGTTCCCGTGATTGGCCCTCCGCTTAAAGGCGATCGGTGGGTCGCAATCGCCGTGGGCGGTAACGGTTATCATCGCACGACGATCATGCCCTTGAATGGGCATTGGATAGCACCTGAGCGATGGGCCGTCGACTGGATCAAGATTGACGACAACAACCGACTTGTTACGGGTGACCCTTCGAAAAATGAAAGCTGGCCACAATACGGC
>JAUSPI010000025.1 GCA_030655775.1 Syntrophales bacterium | reverse complement strand
GGCTCCATAAGCCGGATGTCCAGGCCGAACTAAACGAAGCAATTGCCTGGGCAGAAAAAAACTCGCCTAAGGATACAAACTTTGAGGAATTAGAAGCTCGGATCAAATGATGACCCAGAAAACAGATCAATGCATACGTTTGGATTTGAACAATCCTGTCTTTCAACGCCTGCTCTTCAATCTGTCCAAAAGCGATCAGCACAACACCCTCAATACTTTACGGAAATTGGCAAATATGACATGGCAACAGGTATATTCAGATCATGGTCTAAAATGGGAAGCTATCCTATCGCAAAAAGGTCCGGAAGGTAACAAGCTTTACAGTTTTCGAATCGGCGAGGGATTTCGGGGAATAGCATATCGTGACGGCTCATGGCTGCGCCTGTTGTCGTTACATCCTTATCATAATTCAGCTTATCAGTGATAGGGTCAGACAAGTACTCAAACAAGCAGCGCCTTTGCGTGAGCCCGTATTTGTCTTTAACCCTAGCTCCCTTTGCGCCTTAGCGTGAGATTGCTATGCCATTTTTTCACGGATGCGGTGTGATGGCGATAACCGTGATCCGGTTCTCCTCCGGTCCGTAATACCAGAAGACTCGATAGGCCGCAGGTGTGGATTGCTCGGCGTAGGCCTCAAAGACCTTCTCTCCCTGCGGTCCCTTGAGGCTGGTGAATTCGTGTGTCTGAAGGCTTGGATGTCTCGGGTTTTCCGACAGAAAACGAAGAGTCTTGCGCACAGCCCGAAGCCGCTTTTCAAGGCCCGTGTCTGCCTTCAGGCGGTCCCAGTGCTTCCTTGCCCGCTCCGTCAGGATAATCTCAAACAATCAGGGCTCCTTCAGTTCTTCGGGATCCAATCGGGAGACCTTCCCCTGCGAGGCGTCCCGCAGACCCTCCCGGACCTCGTTGTTTGCCTCCGGGTTTTGGAAAAGCCAGAGTTCCGAAGCGGGGATCTCGGCGATCGGCTGTAGCAGTACCTCGCCGCTGACGTTCCGATAGAGACGGATCCTTTTACAGCCTTTGAGGATTTCGCCGACGGTCAGGCGGTTCCGTTCATCGATGGTCCTCGTTCCGATCTCCTCAAAAGAATCAGTTACTTCCAAGATATTCTTCATAAGACACCCCCCTTCCGCAGATATATACAGGAACTCTCTTCCGGGGTCAAGGGGTAAAACCCATTTCGGGATAAGCCTCTCTTGCCTGTCCTTCTTTGCGTCCTTGGCGCCTTTGCGCCTTTGCGTGAGGTAATCTGTGGATCGGTCTTAAACTTTTGAATAATTTGTTTCATTTCTTATCTTCTTTCCCAGTCTGCGTCCATCTGCGTTCATCTGCGGCTGATTCTTATAGGTTCTTGACCTGTAGGTCCGGGAAACCCTTCGCTGATGAGCGGCTATCCCTGCCCCCTATTCCAAAAACTTCTCTTGACCGATAGCCTTAAAACCTGTATGATCCTGTCATACTGTTCTGGAGGTATCCCCATGAAAACAAAGAAAACGCGCTCAGCCGTGACAATCTCCATGCCGCAGGACATGGCTGAAGAATATGACAAGCTGGCTAAGAGGCTGGCAAAAAACAGGAGCGTGCTTTTCAGAGAAATGTTTCTAACTTACAAGAGACAGAATCTGAAAGAGGAGTTTCAAGAACTTCAGACATACGGCACAGCTCTGGCTCAAAAAAAAGGGATTTTCACAGAGTCTGATGTTGAAAAACTGGTTTTCGAAGGACGTTGATTTTGAAGGTCGTTTTTGACACCAACATCTACATCTCCGCCTTCGTCATACCCGGTGGCAATGCTGGAAAAGCGTACCTTCACGCCATCGATGGCGATTTCGAACTTTGCACCTCTGTTGCAATCCTTACTGAATTGGCCCGAAAATTGGACGAGAAGTTCGGTTGGGAGAAACAGAAAATTGCTCAGTTAATTACGTCCATCAGCAACCTGACAGTCGTCTTCAAAACCACACCTTGGCTAAAGGTAGTATCGGATGACTCGGATAATCGTATTTTAGAGTGCGCTATAAAAGCAGAAGCGGATTTTTTAGTCACCGGGGACAAGCATTTGCTTAAATTGAGAAATTACGGGAATTTTGAAATCATAAAATTATCAACTTTTCTCACGATACCTCGACAACCGTCCACTGAATAGTCCGATATTCCCTCCTCCGATATTCCCTCCTCCGATCTCCCGTCTCCTGTCTTTTCCTGCCCCCTGATCCCTGTCTTTTCCTGTCATCCTGTTTTCTAATCCTCTAATCTTCTATCTTTTTATCTTAGCGCCTTTGCGCCTTTGCGTGAGACCATCTTTTATCTCCCAATAACGACAATAAGGAAAGCCTGACCCCCAATATTACAGCTTTATATTTGTAGGGAAAGCATCTGACCGCATAGTCATCGATTTGTAAAGCAGGGGAACAATCACACTGACGTAAGCTAACGAATATGCCTTTTCTCAATCTGGAAATAGTTTCTCGAATTCCCTGGGATTTACAATCCTTATCCACTCATAATTCTTCAGAACCAGCAAGTCTTCATCCCCAGTAACAATGTAGTCTGCAACCGCGTCCTTGGCACAGGCAAGAATCAAGTCGTCATCCGAATCCCTACAGATGGGTGTAATTGAATCAGTTTGTCCAAGAATTTCCTGCGTTGCCTCAGAAAGAATAGTCAGTGCTTCGGACGTTTCATGAGGAGAGGTGGCAAACTTTTTCTTAAGGACACGCTTAAATTCTTGAAGTATGCCATCGCATAAAATCAGGTCGAAGTCCCGCCTGTGTGCCCGGACTATGAGCTTGGCGCAGATTCCCTCCGTGAGGAAGGCTGCGATAAGAACGTTCGTATCGAAAACTGCTTTCACGATACTGCCTTAAAGATATCCTCTTCGGTAATAACACCGGCAGCCTTAGCCTTGCTGGACAGTTTCTTTTTTATATTGCGGAACTTCGTTTCCCAAAGAAACAATCCTAAGGATTCTTTTACAATGTCGCTCTTGTTCCTGCCCATTGCTTTGGCCATGGCTTCAAGTTCCGCCGCCATGTTATCCGGCAAGCTTACTGACAAGACGGTCCTCATATTTTTTACCTCCTACACTACAATGCACTACATACATGATTGCGTCAAGCAGATTCCTTTAGACATCAAATGATATGCTACGGCCCTCGACAAAGCTCCTTACTGTGTTTGTATTTTGTGGACTTTCCCTTATATAATCCTCCACAGTGAGACCCCAATGTTTGTCAAAATTCCCGCGGTCAGCCCGGCAATAAAAAGTGCGTCTGCCGCGCCAGCACCACCAATATTATACGTGATAGCAACATTCTCTCTTTTCTGCATCCATGCTAACGGAACACGAGCTATATCCCCACCTATCAAACTGCCAACGAATGCAGAGATAAAAGCAATCTGAGGCGCCAACGAGAGATAGCCGCTATATTCGGTCCATAAGATACAAACAATACTGGATGCACACGTTATGACGACTAAGGGCACTATATTCATAAACACACCTTTACTTGTCAGACTGGCGCATAAAAGCCCTACTACCACTGCCGCCAGTACAGGTAATAACAATAAATGCCGCAAGGAAGGACAATACCAAAACAAACCACAAGACAAAAGCAGGGGCAAGACACAGCCCACAACATTAAGACGGATTTTTACATGAGGGAAAGGACTGAATATGGGGATGTTTATCACCGCCAGCAGAGCAATGGACAATAACATCAGAAGTTGATTATCCTTCACCCAATCCCCACAACATTGAGGAAAGACTTGTATCAGCCATCCCAACTGACTGAAGCAGTAGAATAGTGCCCATACTACGAGATAAATGCTTGAGATCAGCAGTGTGCGTATCAACTCGGTACCTTATCTTCCAATATAACCTTATACTTCCAGCTATATCCAGAAAGTTTTTACATTGTACTCATAAATGTTGTTATCTTTTGCTACAAGAGAGCAATTATTTTGATTAGCTTGGGCAATTAATAGCCTATCAAATGGATCTTTGTGATAATCAGGAAGCTGGGTGGAATCAATCATTTCGGAAGCAGAAGGTTCAATCATTTGTATATTTGTATTGTTTATTATTTCGTTTTTCCATGCAGTTACGTTTGATATTGATATCCTGTCCTTTTTCACCAACAAAGCAATCTCCCAGAACGATATAGAAGAAATATAAAGACGGCCCTTTTTGGCCTGGTTATCAAAAAAGGTTATAAACCTTTCCGAGACTGATATTTTATTATTCAAGAAAATTAGAGCATGGGTATCAAATAGATAGGTCTCCTTTTTCACACATATTCCTCCCAGATATTCTCAACAGGTTTGATAAGCTCTTCGGGTGCAACCATAATCTGAGGTTTAATAGTCATTTTGTCTCGCCAGTCTGTTTGGTGTGTGGGTACCAAACGGGCAACTTCTTCTTTATTTCTCTGGATTATTACGGTTTCTCCCTTTGATGCCATGTTTAAATAATCGAACAGATTATTTCTTAATTTGGTTGCAGATACTTTAATCATTGCTGAATGCCCCTTCCTTATTTTTAGGCATATGACCACGATCATCATTCTATGTACATGATCCTATATCACTAACAATCTATTGTCAAATCTAAATCAATCCCTTGTCCTTCAATATTCCTTTCGCTTCCTGCCCCGACATCTTCAGGTAAATAGCCGTGGTTGTCAGCGCTGAATGACCGAGAAGGTCCTGCACGACCGTTACCGGCACACCCGC
>JAUSPI010000024.1 GCA_030655775.1 Syntrophales bacterium | reverse complement strand
AACAGTAAGGCTCTGCATGAGTAATGTTTTCCCCTGTTTAGTCGGCCCAGACACAGATATTAACTCCCCGTCTTGAAAATAGTCAATCAGTTTGTCCAAGGATGGGATCAGGCTCTTTACTCTGATTATCGAATCCGGGGTTTTCGCTAAACGGAGCATCATCTCCTGACTCGATATTACTTGATCTTCCCCGGAGTATTCCCTTAAATCCCTTAATTGCTTCTCTACCATACTGTATTTCCTCCACTACAGACTCAATTTCTGCACCACAAATCCTTATAAAATAATCACAATACTGCCCGATTTTATTATCTTGAAACGTTTCTTTTAGACTCCGTAACATCCCCAATTCTTGATGAACATCCCTCAGGTGGTCAAGATTTTCTGCGTCCATAACTTCATACATTTCAAGGGCTGTGCCTACCATGTCTTTTTTACGGCTCCTGTGTCACAATCTTTAAGCGGGTAAACGTCAGTCCATCCGTTTTTAATAGATTTATTCAAAACATCTATTGGATCATGCCCGTTGTTTTTCTTAATCTTTTCAAGTTCTTTTATAATTAAACGAAAGGCGTATGGTGTTTGGGCGGCACGTTTTTTAACCCTTACCGCCATATATGCTTGCCATGCTTCTAATGGTATAAAATCAGGTAAAATAAAAGGTGGGCTTTCTTTCTTTTCTTTCTTTTCTTTTGTGGGTATCAATTTTGATAACACTTTTGTTATCGGTTTTGATAACACTTCTGTACTCACTTTTGATAACACCCTCTTTTTAGCTGTTATCGGTTTTGATAACACCCACTCATCATAATTCTTATTGAATTTTAATATGTTAATCCCCCTGTTATCACTTTTGATAACAGATGCTATCTTTTTTGATAACAGGGATTTTAATGCTCTTGCTACATTCGGCCTGTTGATCCCGGTCATTTGCGATAATTGGCCTAAAGATATACTATCCTCGCATTTATTCCATCCATAGGTCTTACGCAATATGGCATTTAAGACTTGCATTTCCTCTCCGGGTATCCGAATATGGCAAAGTGCATCCATAATCTCGTTTGCTATTTTAGTGAAGCCGTCTTCTGTCTGCGGATTAGCGATGGCAGCACCCTCTCTCCAGTTCGATGGAATTAAATAATCAGGTCACGCGCCGGGCGGTTGAATAGCTTTCCGAACCTTACCGCATAGGACGCTGGCTTTTCAGCCCAAACGTAATACATGGCGGTGCGGCTTAGCTTCCATATACGGCACAGGTCTTTATGGTTAAGCCCCTGCCGTTCCATCTCAGCTTCGATCAGTTTTATGTTGAGTTTTAGTTTCATGGCCAAGATCATAAACGGGTCGCCTTGAATTGTCAAGACATTTCTACAGCAAAAAAGATCAAGGGGCCCACGTTGATATTATTGAGGATTTAAGATTTATTGCATTTGGGCGTAAATAAACCTTGACAATATAAAAAAAGTTCGTTATTGTCTCCCCAACGGTAGGGAATCAAGAAATAGCGGTAGGGATTGCCGGAAAGATTACGCACCGTCTTAGGACGGCCAGCGAATCGGTAAAGGTGGTCGGGACTCTTAACGTTGGGTGCTGGTTTTGCTTAGGAGGTTCGCCGAAGCATCACCGTTGAAAAAGGTCGGAGATAGGGCAGCGGTACTTCACTGCCCGTATGGTTCTGGCACCAGCATCAGAAAAGGAGAATAGTATGAAACCAGATAAGCTCTATATTAGCAGACGAAACGCCTTGATTCCTTTGGCGGAGAAATTCGCTAACGAGAAATGCGGGAAAGAGTCGTCAAGCAAGAAACTGAAAATAAAGGATGCGTGGTCGGCGAAATGGAACACGGCTTTTTCCACAGAAATGGAAAGATTAGTGAATGAAAACAGATTAAGGGGGCAGAAATGAAGTGGATGGTTTATTGCTATAGCCGTAGCAGAATAGCACATTATTTCGGAACCCTATCGTTAAATCCACACCTGGCGCAGTCTTTATGTAATTGTCATCCAATTTCCATTGGCTTGCTCGAACCGGAAACATCTGCGAAAACATTGTGTAAAAGATGCCTTAAATCTAAATCGGTCATGGAAAGAAATATTGAAAGTTTTAATAGATAACGCAAAGGTCAGCGGCGCATTGGGCGTCCGCTGTAGTGAATTGTTATGGAGGTAATTATAAATGAGTGATGAAATAAAAGTCGGCGATATGGTTGAGACAGCGGTATATGTTGGGACGGTGCGCAGGCCAATGGGCAGAGGACGTGTCGAGGCCGTCCACTCTGGATATTGTGATGTAGATCACTGCTACCCATACGGTGCTCCTTGGATTTACGTGGAAACAACCAATACGCTCAGGAAAATTGATCTTGAGCCATAACAATAGATATACGCAAAAGGCGGGCGAGCAATGTCCATCGTTGGGTGGAAATGATTAAATATGGTTGGTTTATTCCACATAGATTAAGGGGGAGAGAATGGAAAAGAATGAGTTTATTGAAAAGTGTTTTCTACTGGAGAAAGATTTTAGGATTCTATATGCAGATGGTGTGATTGCCGTGCATGAAGGCGAAATACAGATAGATGGTGAATCATTTTTAAATAGATTCTCGAAGTGGGAAGTTCGTGAAAGAAGTGATGATATGTTCCCGTGGGAACTTTTCTGCATTAGTGGCGGGATTAAGTTTTTCGCCGTTGTAAATAAGAAACCAGAAGATTGGGATGTATGGGGCAGTGATGAATGAACGGTCTCTTTTTAACGGAATAGTAAAAATGAACGAGGCTTACAGGAGGATAAATATGCCTTACGACCCGAATGATGGGAGTAACCCAAATATTTGTGGTGCGCCTTGGAATGAAGATGACGAAGGAAATTGTGACTGTTCGGGGTGTAGGCACCGCAGGCACAAAATAGCAAAAGACGAATACGATGCGGATGGCCCGGAGGATGCGTGGGAAGAAAACCGCCTTGAATGGGATGAGCTCTCTCATGCAGGTAGACAGAGAAGAGTCGAGAGAATGTTTGATGCGGCGGAATTTCGGCGTGACGCTAAACGAGAAGAAGAGATGATGAAGCGGCTTCCGGGCGATCATGACGGGTGGCCGAGTAATGAGCAAATATAATACTTCAA
>JAUSPI010000023.1 GCA_030655775.1 Syntrophales bacterium | reverse complement strand
GAGAGCTTTGCAAAACTGCAATTCTGGTCATTGCGAGGAGCTTTAGCGACGCGGCAATCTTATGAATTATCAATATGTTATGAGATTGCTTCGCTTCGCTCGCAATGACAATATTGGTATTATGCAAAGCCTCATCTGGTGCTTCTTACGATCATATCAACCTTCGGTAGTCACAAAAGGTAAAAGGGCTATTGTTCTGGCTTTTCTGATTTCTGAGGTTAGTTCCCTTTGATGTTTAGCGCAATTTCCTGAAATTCTTCTGGGTACAATCTTGCCTCTCTCGGTGAGAAAAATTCTTAGTGTACCTGGATCTTTGTAATCCATTTTCATGTTTGAATTACTGCAAAATCTGCAAACCTTTCTTCTGTGAAAGAATTTTTTCCCTTTTGTATATGGTTTTTTTTTATTTCCCCTATCATTTGTCATTTTCTATTCGCTGTGCTCCTTTTCTTCCGGTGATTCTTCCGGGGGCTTCCCATCATCTATGTCCTTTACCATATTTATCGAAGCAATCTCTTCTGTCTCTTCATCCTTACTGGAACCGGCTACTTCCTTTTCAATTTCTTCCAGATCAACCTCTTCGGTTTTCTTTACAGATAGGTATTTTAAAACATTATCATCAAACTTCATGTTTTTTTCCAACTCAGTAACAACGGTTCTTTCACCAACAAAATCCATAAGAATGTAATATCCTTTTTGTTGTTTTTTAATTGGATAAGCCAGTTTCCTCTTGCCCCATCTTTCAACCTTAACTACAATACCTTTTAGATCTGTTATTATTTTACTGAGTCGTTCAACTACTTCACTGATGGTATCATCAGGCAGATCGGGATGGGCGATAAAGATCGTTTCATATCTTCTCAAATTACTACCTCCTCATTAATACTTATTGAGAGTTTTTATAGCCGGCTGTTACTATAATATACTTTTATATAAATCAAGTTTTTTCCTCAAAATAGTTAGTAGGCGATGCGGGACTTGAACCCGCGGCCTCTGGTTCCGGAGACCAGTGCTCTATCCAACTGAGCTAATCGCCCATTAATTGCAAGCGTTCAGCGGTTAGCAAACAGTTATGGTTAAATTCTCAGTCTTTCAAAAGTATTATTATATACAATTGAGTTGGAGGCTGAAAGCTAATAGTTGCTTATATAACTTGTTTCATTAATTTTCAATATTTTTTCAGTAAGAGTAAAGCCCCCTTCAGTTATGTGCCATATTTACTGGTGTTATTGGGTTGTATACCTGTTGTTCATGACCACCTGACCATTTATCTGGGGTATGACAGTTCCGCTAAAATTTGTTTTGCCGGATGGCTTTTGTTCATGCTGTAGATATGGAGACCCCGTACATCGTTTTTTATCAGGTTTTCAGTCTGGATGATTGCGTATTCAATGCCGTATTTTTCTATTTCTTCCGGATTTTCTTTTAAACGATATATCTTCCGATTAAGCTTGGACGGTATTTTGGCTCCACAGAGGGATGCGATTCTACATGCCTGTTTGTAATTCAGGATCGGGAAAATACCTGGAATAATCGGCACACTGATTCCTATTTCTAAAGCTTTGTCCCTAAATCTGTAAAAATCTTCGTTGTTGAAAAATAGCTGCGTAATAATAAAATCTGCTCCAGCGTCCACCTTACGTTTCAAATTGCCCAAATCAACTTCAAAACTTGGAGCTTCAATATGACCTTCGGGATAACCGGCAACACCTATTGAGAAATCATCGCTTGCTTTAACAAACTCAACCAGTTCATTGGCATAACTGAATCCTCCTTCTGTTCTGATAAATTCAGTTTCACCTTCTGGTAGATCACCCCTCAGTGCAAGGATGTTTTTCATGTTCTCCTTTTTGAATTCGTCGAGGATTCTGGAAATATCATCCATTGAAGATTGCACACAGGTTAGATGTGCCAGGACTTCTCTATTAACCTCGTTTTTGACTTTAGATGCAATCTCTATTGATTTGTCTCGTGTACTTCCGCCGGCACCATAAGTAACTGAAATGAAGTCGGGGTTTAATTCTTCCAGTTCCCGAATTGTTGAAAACAGGCTTTTAATATCTCCCTCTCTAACAGGTGGGAAAACCTCAAAGGAAAGTGTGAATTTTTTCTTTAAAAGCATGTCTTTTATCTTCATACAGATGAACTCCTCATATTTCTCCTTATGAAAATGTCATCAAGGATGACTATTGTCAATACATTTTCTACGTATGGTTGAAATCCTTCAGTTAATTTGATAAGTTTACATTGACTTTGAAAATACCAAGAACTTTAGAAAAAGGCTTCTTACACCAAAACATGATCAAAATAAAGAAAATTATCTTTTTCACAGTGCTGTTTTGCTTTTTCCTTCCTATTTCTCATGCTTTTGGCCTTATTAACATTCTTAACATCAGGTATTGGGCAGCTCCTGACTATACCAGAGTCGTGATTGATACCAGTAAAGCGGCGAAATTTAAAGTAACAAAGACTGCTCAAAAAATATCTATTGATTTCAAAAAAACTGTCTTTCCTAAAGCAATTCCGCACCTTTATGTTTTGAATAAGCCGGGAATCTACAAGATCCTGGTGATGCCCTTACCTCGCGGTACAGTCAGAGTAGAATTATGGCTGGCGGGCAATGTCGAAACAAAGGTGTTCAAGTTGAAGAAACTTCTCAATAAACCTAACCGTACAGTGGTCGACATCAGGCTCCCGGATGTAGAAAAAAAAGAGATCGAAGAAAGAAAACAGTTCAAAATTTCAAGGAAGGATAAGACAATAGTTATAGATCCAGGTCACGGGGGGGAAGATCCAGGGGCAGTTGGACGAAATGGAACAAAGGAGAAAGACGTTGTCCTTGAGATTGCACAGAAATTAAAAAACATACTGAACAAAAAGAAAGGTTATCGGGCTTTTCTTACAAGAAAAGGTGACTACTATGTGCCATTTAAGAAAAGATTGAAGATAGCAAGGGAATATGGCGCCGATCTTTTTGTAAGTATTCATGCAGATGCCTGCAGATACCGAAAATCAAGTGGAAGTTCTGTTTATTGTTTATCGACAAGGAGGGCAAGTAGTGAAGCCGCCAGGCTTTTAGCCAGAAGGGAAAACCTTTCCGATATTATTGCTGGTTCCCCCAACGGCCAGTATAACAATGAATCTGATCCGATAACCCTTAATATGGTTCAAACAGAAACTATAAATTTATCAAAAACCCTTGCTTCCGACACTCTTGAAAATATTAAAAAGGTAAATCACCTTAAATTCCACAAGGTTCAGGAGGCACCGTTAATGATACTGAAATTGCCTGAGATTCCTTCTGTTCTGGTAGAGACTGCCTATATTTCAAATCCAAAAGAAGAACGTTTGTTACGTACCACTAAGTTTCAGGCTAAAATAGCAAGGGCGATTGCTTCCTCCATAATTGATTTTATCCCGGTTTCCAAGCCGGCAAGTCCAATCCATATCGTGAAAGATGACCATAAAAGATCATCTCCCGTTTCAACACCACGGCAGAAAAGTTTTGTATACGTCGTCAAAAAGGGAGATGCTCTGGAGAGAATTGCGAGAAGACACAACACCAGTATCAAAACATTGTTAAAACTCAACAAATTGAAGCATGCCAATCAAATATACGTTAAACAGAAATTGAAGATTCCTGTCGAAGTACGACTAAAAAGGTCTGTCTATATTGTAAAGAAGGGAGATACCTTAGAAAGGATTGCCAGGAGACACAATACTACTATTAGCACCTTGCTGAAGCTTAATAAGCTGAGATTTAGAAACCGGATATATGTCAAACAGAAGTTGAAGATTCCAGATTGACCGAAACAATAACGTCTGTTGATCCGGTTTATAAAAACGTAGAATTTCAGGTTAGATTTCCTTCCATCGCTTCCGCCATATGTTTTGCTATTTTAAAATGTCTTCCTTAACAATATTGTTTTCTGCCTCCTTCGTTGCGATATCAAGCCCTCAAAAGTTTCATCCTAAGGTGAGCGATTTTATCAATACCTTCTACGCACATAAACACACTTTCTTGAAAGACGGCATTGTTGTATCACGAGGAATCTGTTTTTAAAGTTTTTCTTGCAAAAGCTGATGCTAAAAGATAAAAAATCTGGTTAATGTAATTTTCTACTTTTGCAGGAAGAAAGATTTATGGAGATTTTTTCAAAAACAGGAGTGATATCCAGATTAAGGACGAACGAACATGCCATGATGATTTTCATGGCGATTATTGTTGGTGTGCTGGGGGGGTATGGGGCGGTTGGATTTAGATGGTTGATAACTTTTTTTCAGGGGGTGTTTTTTGGAAGTGATGGAGGGAGCTTTCTCGAACTTTTATCAGGTCTTCCCTGGTACAAAAAACTTGTCCCGCCCATTGTAGGTGGAGTACTTGTAGGTCCAATTGTTTATTTTTTTGCAAGGGAAGCAAAAGGACATGGTGTTCCCGAGGTTATGGAAGCAGTTGCCCTGAAGGGTGGGATAATCAGAAAAAGGGTTGTTTTAGTCAAAACTTTTGCATCTGCAATTTGTATGGGGTCAGGTGGTTCTGTAGGTAGAGAGGGACCTATCGTTCAGATAGGTTCGGCAATCGGATCTGCCTTGGGGCAGGTTTTAGGGGTATCGGCAGACCGGATGAGAACCCTTGTGGGTTGCGGAGCTGCTGCCGGGATTGCGGCAACGTTTAATGCTCCGATTGCCGGTGCTATGTTCGCACTGGAGATAGTGCTTGGAGAGTTTGGTATTGCTGCCTTCAGTCCCATAGTGGTTTCGTCGGTAATGGCTACTGTGATTTCGCGGGTTCATCTGGGGAATTATCCTGCATTCACAATTCCTCATTATACTCTTGTCAGCACCTGGGAACTTCCTCTTTACGTGGTACTTGGCGTTGTTGCTGGTATCGTTGGCGTCGTCTTTACTAAAGTTCTTTATAAAACCGAGGATTTTTTTGATACGATAAAAATTCCTGAGTATACGAAGGCGGCTTTTGGCGGTTTACTAATTGGGTCTATAGGGATATTTTTTCCTCATATCTTCGGGGTTGGTTATGATGCAATTGGGCTGGTACTTTTGGGAAAGCTCTCATGGTATATAATATTAGGACTTGTTTTTGTGAAAATAATTGCGACATCAATAACTATCGGTTCCGGGGGCTCGGGCGGAATCTTTGCCCCTTCTCTTTTTATTGGCTCTATGGCAGGAGGAGCATTTGGATACCTTGTTCATTTGTTATTTCCCGCCGTTACAGCTTCACCCGGAGCTTACAGTCTTGTTGGTATGGGGGCGGTTGTTGCGGGAGCTACACATGGTCCACTTAGCGCCATCCTTATCCTGTTTGAAATGACAGGGGATTACAAAATCATTCTTCCTCTCATGCTTTCCTGTATTATCAGCAATGTTGTAGCCAATCATATCAAGAGAGAGTCCATTTATACATTGAAACTCTTAAGAAGAGGGGTTGATATAAGGGCTGGTAGGGAAACAAATGTCATGAAAGCACTTTTGGTGAAGGATGCCATGACGGATGAAGTAGAAACCGTATCTGAAAACATGCCCCTGAAACAATTATTGGAATTTACCCTTTTAAGCAAACATTCAAGTTTTCCGGTTGTTGACAGCAGTGGATTACTCTCCGGGATATTAACCTTTCAAGATTTTAAAGAAATCATCTTCAAAGAGGAATTAGGGCATCTGGTGGTGGCAAAAGAGCTCTCAACAACGAATGTTATTACCATTACCGAAAATGAAGATTTGGATAGTGCCTTAGAAAAAATAGGATTCAAGAATATAGAGCAGCTTCCTGTAGTTGATGAGAATAATCCCAGAAAGATAGTGGGTATTCTTTCAAGGAGAGACATCTTTGCCGCATATAATAAAGCGTTGATAGACAGGTCGTTAACTGAGGGTTCAAGGACCAAAGACTTAAAATAATAGCACATAAGTTTTGAAATTCGTGTCCTTGGTCAAGGAGCGAGCTGTGTAGCGGAATTTGCTGCCATGTACGGGAATCCTTTTGGGTAAGGCGTTATAAACTATAGCACGGAGCTTTACCACTTCACGAGCAAACAGATGAAAATAGGAAAATTATTTCTAAAAAATAACGTGTTTTTAGCGCCGATGGCGGGAATTACAGATCTCGTCTTCAGATTGCTTGTCAGGGAGTTCGGACTTTCTCTGTGCTTCACCGAGATGGTCAGCGCTAACGGTCTGGTCAGGGGAACAGGGGAAAGCTATCAGTATCTTGAATCCATGCCCGGTGATAAGCCTCTCGGCGTACAGATATTTGGTTCTGACCCCGGTGTACTTTCCGAAGCTACGAAAATAGTGACAGACAGGGGTGCCGATCTTGTGGATATTAATATGGGCTGTCCCGTAAAAAAGGTTTTAAAGACTGGGGCGGGGGGTATCTTGATGAGGGATCCTTCTAAGGTTGCAGTTATACTGCAAAGCATTAGGAAGGCAACATCCCTGCCAGTAACGGTTAAGATGCGTTCGGGGTGGAGTAACGACGAAATAAATGTCCTGGAGATAGCCCGCGTTGTTCAGGATTGTGGTGTCGATGCCGTGGTTCTGCATCCCCGTACAGTGAATCAGGGATTTGGGGGCAGGGCGGACTGGAGACTTATAGCGCGTGTAAAAAAGTGTTTGAATATACCTGTTGTGGGGAGTGGGGATATAAGAAGGCCCGAAGATGCCCAGAGGATGCTCGATGTGACGGGGTGTGACGGTGTGATGATAGGGAGAGGGGTTTTGGGTAACCCATGGATTGTAAGGGATGTAGTGGGATATCTTAAAAATAAAAGCGTCTTTTCACCACCTGCTTTGGAAGAAAGAGAAGATATAATCAGTCACCACTTGGACATGAGTGTAAAATTTTTTGGTGAAAAGGCTGGATTGAGAAAATTCCGTAAGCATCTGTTGTGGTATACAAAAGGCTTGAAAGGAAGTTCCCGGTTCAGGGAAACGGTCGTGAAAATAGATGGGAAAGAATCTCTCCTGACTATGGTTCACAGCTATTTTAAATCCATTGATGAAAAGTAGGTAAACATTGAGTGTCATTAAAAACAAAAGTGAAAAATCTCTCAATGTTAAAACTTAATACTGGATGAATGAACCAGTATTGAATGTACCGGTGGCAAACCTGCCTATGTCGGAATGGCAGACAGACTGCAGTAAAGTTGCTTCTTATACATTTTCGGGATACTTTAGAGCTTAACGCTTACGAAAAAAATAAGGTCTTGACTTTCACGGGTTGAATTGTCATAATTCCAACTGTCTGATTGAGATTTTTTGTTTTAAAAAATATAAAAAGGTTGGTTTAATAGGGAGAGGTCAAGCGTTGGAATTGACGAAGTTTGATGAACTTGAAGAAAAAATTAAAGGAATAGTAGAGGAATGTTCGTTCCTGAAGAAGAGAAATCAGGAATTGGAGGAATTATTTAAAGATAAGGATGGAGAGATAGAAGAGGCAAACAGAAAGATAAGAGAGTTAAATGAGGAATGGGATGCTGTTCGCGCAAAGGTGGATTCACTTCTTGGTATGCTTAAGGATATAAGTGTAACATAACAAAGATTAATATAATGAAGTTGAAAAAACGCTTTAACATCCAGATTCTAGAGCAAGAAATTTCGGTTTTAAGTGACTCAGGGGATGAGCACGTAACAAAAACAGTTCGGCATGTTAATGACAAGGCTAAGGAAATAGAAAGTGCTTCAGGAAACATTTCAACATTGCATGTTGCTATATTGGTTGCTTTAAACATTGCTGATGAGTTTTTTAAGTTTAAAAAAGAAAAAGAAGACGCTTGTAATCAGTTGGAGAGCAGAACTGAAAGATTAATTAACTGGATAGAGGAAACAAAACACACGATCCCCTGCGATGTGCGTGATTAGCATAAAGACTTTTTGAACCAACACCTAAGAACCGGGAGACTTTCCTTGTTAGCCGTGTGCATGTCTGCCAGTATCCTGTAATAAAGGGAGGCAGAAAGCCTAAAGCAACAATAAGACTCCCACTTTTTGAAACGGTTCAAAATGGTGGTTGTTAACACGGCAAGGTGGGGGATTTTTACTTGTTTTGCTTGAAATTGACTTCCACCGTGTTTTACGAATAATATTAGATTAAAACTGACCCGGACATTTGTTGAAAGCCGGGTTGCCTCTCCAAGTAACTTCTATTATCCTTACCTTTTTACGGCTTAAACTTTCAATCACGTTTAATTAAGAGAAAGGGACACATTTATTTAGACTGTACCTGTATCTTAATCCCTGTTTTATGATTTTCGTGCCCTTTATTGGCAATGATATTAAGCTTTTATGGTTATTTGAGGAGGTGAAGAGGGTTTGCTGCATTATAGTATGATTGTATTGATGATACTTGGGTCCATTACTGTAGGAGTGGTGTTGGGATATATTCTGAGAGAAGGGGTTTCCAGGAAAAGATTGGAATCCTCAAAAAAACTATCGGAAAGAATAATTAGTGAGTCAAAGAAAGAAGCAGAAACCATAAAAAAGGAATCCGTTCTGCAGGCTAAGGAGAATCTTCTTAAGGCAAAGGCTGAATTCGATAAAGATACCAGGGATAGAAATATAGAACTTGATAATCTGGAGAAGAAGGTCCGTTTTAAGGAGGAAAATCTGGACAAAAGAATGGAACTTCTATCTCAAAAAGAAGCGAATTTGGAAAACAGGGAAAAGACGATGATCAGTAGGGAGGCTCTTATAAATAAAAAGCATAGTGAGCTAGATGGTATCATTGATGAACAGAGGAGGAAATTAGAGAAAATTGCGGGAATTTCATCTGAAGAGGCAAAAAAATATCTTATTCAATCCATGGAAGATGAAGCAAAGCATGAAGCAGCCGTGACTATAAGAAAAATAGAAGATGAAACTAAACGTACTTCTGATAAGAAGTCGAGAGAGATCATCGCTTATGCTATTCAAAGATATGCTGGTGATTTTGTGGCTGAGAATACCGTATCAGTAGTGAACTTACCTACAGATGAAATGAAAGGAAGGATTATCGGTAGAGAGGGGAGAAATATCAGGGCGATAGAGGCTGCAACGGGCATAGATTTGATTATTGATGATACTCCCGAAGCTGTAGTCCTTTCAAGCTTTGATCCAGTACGGCGGGAAGTGGCAAAGATATCCTTGGAAAGACTGATAAGTGATGGCAGAATTCATCCCGGGAGAATTGAAGATGTTGTCAGTAAGGTCAACTCCGAGGTGGAGACGATTATTAGAGAAACGGGTGAAAGAGTGTCATTTGATGTTGGTGTTCACGATATTCATCTGGAATTAATCAATCTTCTTGGAAGACTTAAATACCGGACAAGTTTTTCCCAGAATGTTCTTCAACATTCCGTGGAAGTTGCTCATCTGATGGGTATGATGGCTGCTGAATTGGGCATGGATATAAAAGAGGCCAAGAGAGCTGGATTACTGCATGATATAGGAAAGGCCGTTGACCGTGATATTGAAGGAACGCATGCCGCTATCGGCGCAGATTATGCTAAAAGATTTGGTGAGTCGGAAGGGATTGTTCAGGCTATTGCCTGTCACCATGATGACGGTCGGACCAATACACTGCTTGGAGTTCTTATCCAGGCAGCAGATACTCTTTCTGCCTCAAGGCCGGGGGCTCGTCGTGAAATGTTGGAAACTTATGTAAAACGCCTGGAGGAACTGGAAAGAATAGCTAATTCTTTTAGTGGTATTGATAAATGTTACGCGATTCAGGCAGGAAGAGAAATACGCATACTTGTTGAAAATGAAAAAATATCTGACGATGATGCAGTAATGTTATGTAGAGATATTGTTAAGAAAATTGAATCTGAATTAACTTATCCTGGTCAAATAAAAGTTACCGTAATAAGGGAAACCAGGGTTTTAGATTTTGCGAAGTAGAAAGGAAAATGGATATTTGAAGATATTACTTATAGGGGATATAATTGGTAAGCCGGGCAGAAGAGTTGTTAGACGGCTTATTCCTGATGCGGTTTATAAACATGAAATAGATTTAGTCATTGCTAATTGTGAAAATGCTGCAGGGGGATTTGGCGTAACAAGAGAGGTGGTCGAGGAACTTTATAGAAACAATATCGACGTATTAACATCAGGAAATCATATATGGAGCAAAAAGGAAACTATCGAATTCATTGAAGATTATGAAACACTTCTTAGGCCTGCAAACTATCCTGAGGGTTTACCCGGAAGAGGGAGTGTGTTAGTACGCAGCTCTTCGGGAGGTTTTGTTGGTGTTATCAATTTGATGGGTAGGGTATTTATGCGGCCATTGGATTGTCCCTTCAAAGCAGCAGAAAGAGAAATACAAAAACTGAAAGGCAAAACCAGTATAATAATAGTAGACATACATGCGGAGGCTACCTCAGAGAAACAGGCTATCGGCTGGTTTTTAGATGGTCGGGTAAGCGCAGTTTTGGGGACCCATACGCATGTTCAAACAGCGGATGAGAGGATATTGCCTGGCGGCACAGCTTACATCACAGATGTAGGAATGACTGGACCTTTTGATTCTGTCATAGGGATAAAAAAAGATATTATTTTGAAAAGATTCTTGACAGGTGTTCCAAATAAGTTTGATGTGGCTAAGCGAGATGTATGGCTTCAGGGTACAATAGTGGATGTTGATGAAGATAGTGGAAAAAGTGTGAGCATTGAAAGATTGAACATGAAACTGGAAAATTAGAGACAAAAACTTTTTGTTCTTGTCCTAAGCCTATTTTGATGTGGAGGCTTGTAATTTGAAGAACGTGTATGACGTGCTTTCTGAAAGAGGATTTATAGAACAGGTAACTGACGAGGAGTTGATAAGCGAACTTCTGGGGGAGAACAGTGCTACCTGCTATATTGGCTTTGATCCCACCGCAACGAGTTTGCATGTGGGGAGCCTTGTTCCCATAATGGCGCTGGCCCATATGCAAAGACATGGTCATAGGCCGATAGCCCTTATAGGTGGGGGAACTGCTCTCATTGGTGATCCCAGTGGAAAGACAGAAATGCGACAGCTTCTTACTCGAAAGCAAATTGACGGAAATGCGAAGTATTTGAAAAAACAGCTTTCGAGGTATGTTGATTTTAATGAGGGGAACGCCATTTTGTTAAATAATGCAGACTGGTTGACCCAACTCAACTATATTGAATTCCTAAGGGATATTGGACGTCATTTCAGTGTTAACAGGATGCTGGCCGCAGAAAGCTACAAAATGCGTCTCGAAACAGGCCTCAACTTCATTGAATTCAACTATATGCTTCTGCAGGCCTATGATTTTTGGCATCTATTTAAGCACTATAATTGTGTCCTCCAGATGGGGGGGAATGACCAGTGGGGTAACATTTTAGCCGGGACCGATCTTATAAGAAGGATCGAAGGTGAAACAGCATTCGGCATGACATTTCCTCTTATAATAACATCCCTGGGGCACAAGATGGGAAAGACAGAAAAAGGGACTATATGGCTGGATTCGGAACTAACGAGGCCATATGATTATTTTCAATACTGGATCAATGCTGACGATAAAGACGTGGAAAGATTTTTGGCCCTGTTTACCTTTTTGCCAATGGAAGAAGTTAGGGAAATAAGGAGACTCGAAGGGTCTGAATTGAATATGGCCAAGGCTGTATTAGCCTTTGAGGCAACAAAAATAACTCATTATGAAGAGGCGGCTGTATCCGCATGGAAGGAGTCAGTCAGTAATTTTAATTTAAAACCGGTTGATCTGGCTCTCTTTAAATCAAGTTCTATTCCGAGGTCTGAAGCCTTTCAAGATGTATCCGCAATAACTACTTTTGTGAAATCAAAGGATGAAGTTTTAACGGCGTCCATTCTTGAGCTATTTGAGGAAACTAATTTATGTGCTTCCAGGGGGGAAACAAGAAGGCTAATCGACCAGGGAGGTATTTATATCGACGAGAAGCGGGTTCAATCGATTGATGAAAAAATAACCAATGATGACATTAAACAGAGCAATGAGATCCGTCTTCGAAAGGGTAAGAAAAAATATGCAATAATCAGGGTGGTGTAAAATAAAAGTAGAGGTAAAGTGCTGATTTAAAATGTTGTTTTAAAATTGCTTATTTTTTTGTAAAATAAAGCTTGACACCCCGGTAAAGAAATTATAGATACGCCGTTCACTTTGATTGAAAAGGCGTTTCGTGTTAAATTTTAAAAGAAATAACTCTTGACAAAGAGTATAGTTTTCATTAGCATTAAATTTCGTCTTTTTAAAAAGTTCTTTGACAGTTGAATAGTGGGATAGTTAATTTGTGGGTCCTTTTATTTTTGAAAAAGTTAGAGATTTATCTCTCTAAGAAAGAATTTAAAATTGGAGAGTTTGATCCTGGCTCAGAACAAACGCTGGCGGCGTGCCTAACACATGCAAGTCGTACGAGAAAGTTCGCTTCGGCGAATGAGTAAAGTGGCGAACGGGTGAGTAACGCGTGGATAATCTGCCCTTTAGTTGGGGATAACTCATCGAAAGATGGGCTAATACCCGATGATACTGTATTCACTGCGGTGAATACAGTCAAAGGAGGCCTCTGTTTACATGCTTTTGCTGAAGGATGAGTCCGCGTACCATTAGCTAGTTGGTAGGGTAATGGCCTACCAAGGCAACGATGGTTAGCTGGTCTGAGAGGATGATCAGCCACACTGGAACTGAAACACGGTCCAGACTCCTACGGGAGGCAGCAGTGAGGAATTTTGCGCAATGGGGGAAACCCTGACGCAGCAACGCCGCGTGAGTGAGGAAGGTTTTCGGGTCGTAAAGCTCTGTCAGATGGGAAGAAATGCAGTTAAGTTAATACCTTCTCTGCTTGACGGTACCATCAGCGGAAGCACCGGCTAACTCCGTGCCAGCAGCCGCGGTAATACGGGGGGTGCAAGCGTTGTTCGGAATTATTGGGCGTAAAGAGCGTGTAGGCGGCTAGATAAGTCAGATGTGAAAGCCCTGGGCTTA
>JAUSPI010000022.1 GCA_030655775.1 Syntrophales bacterium | reverse complement strand
TTCACCTCCCTTAACTCCCCACATTGCAATGCTGCCTTAATTTCCGCAGGCTTCAATGTGAGATAATATTTCGTTAGACGCTTCAGAACTTTCATCTCAGCGGCATCAATGTTGATGCACTCGTAAAAAGTCTCAAAATGTGTTATTTGTCATGCTGAACTTGTTTCAGCATCTAATCATTTCAGTGAGTTAGAGACCCTGAAATAAATTCAGGGTGACAGGAAAGACTTTTTGCGAGTCTGTCAATGTTGGATTTTGAGTTAAAAACTGAACTACGGTTCCATGTAAGGCGTAAAATGGAATTTAAGGAAAATTGGACAGAAGAAAAGATTGCGGCGCTTTTTGAATTGAATTTTCATGAGCTCGGGGAAATTGCGGATTCCATCAACCGTAAAAACGGAAACATTGTAACGTTCGTTATCAACCGGCATATAAATTATTCCAATATATGCGTCTCAAAATGCCCCCTCTGCGCCTTTTACAGAGACGCCGAAGATGACGACGCATATCTTATGAGCATTGAGGAGGCAGTCAAAAAATCTGAAGAAGCCGTACAAATGGGGGCATCGGAGCTCCATATAGTAGGCTCCCTCAACCCCGATGTGCGTCTGAAATACTTTGACGAGCTTTTCAGGAAGATAAAGAAGAGATTCCCGCAAGTCGTTATTAAAGCCTTGACTGCAACGGAAATCCGCTTCCTTTCTGAAATAGAAGAGATGAGCATTGAGGAAGTCCTTTCGAGATTGAAAGATGCCGGGCTGCAGGCGATGCCGGGAGGAGGTGCGGAAATCCTCGACGATGAAATAAGAGAAGTGATTTGTCCGAACAAGATTAAATCTGATGAATGGCTCCGCATAATGGAGACAGCCCACGGCATGGGAATAAAAAGCAACGCAACGATGCTTTTCGGTCATATTGAAAAGGAAAAACATAGAGCGATCCATCTGTACAGGCTCTGGAAGTTGCAGGAAAAGACAGGGGGCTTTGTTTCCTTTATTCCCCTTCTTTTTCTTCCGGAAAATACAAAACTTAAAGGTTTGAAGCTCGTTGAGGATAAAACAGATCCTGTCGATATTCTAAAGACGATCGCTGTTTCGAGAATCGTTCTGCAGAATTTCAAGAGCGTAAGGGCTTACTGGGTCGTGCTCGGCGAAAAGATCGCCCAGGTAGCCATAAATTACGGGGCTAATGATCTGGATGGAACGCTTATGGAAGAAAGAATAGCGCATTCCGCTGGAGCCGGAACTCCTCTATCTCTCCCCATAGATAAAATTTCAAACATTGCAAGAAGCGCCGGTAAAGTGCCTGCTGAAAGGGATACCTTTTACAATATTTTGAGGACCTATTCATGAAGGTTAGAATCGGCAAATTTGGTTTGGTAAATAATTTTCTGCCCTACTTTCGGCTTGAGCAGAAAGGGGTTCCGATAATTGAAGCGCCACCGGCAAAGCTTGCGGAGATGTTTGAAAAAGGAAAAATAGATTTTGCCCCCGTCCCTTCCTTTTATTATTTAAAAAACAAAGACAGGTTGAGAAGCTATGATTTCTGTGTTGCCTCCAAAGAGAAGGTTTTGAGTGTCCTTGTTGTTTCAAAAGAAAGGGAACTTGACGATGGAAGTATTGCAATAACAAATCAAACGATGACTTCTGTCAATCTGCTTAAAATCATCTTGAATGAAAGAAGGATGAAAAACATGCTCGTACCCGTGAATGAAAGCAGGGCAGACGAACTGCTGAAACACTGCAACCATGCACTCGTTATCGGTGATGAGGCGATAAAGGCGAGGATGAAGCATGAAAATCCCCCCATCCCCCCTTTCTCAAAGGGGGGCAAGGGGGGATTTTCATATAAAGTAGTAATGGATCTCGGCGAGGAATGGTATAAATTGACAGGCAGTTCAATGGTCTTCGGGATCTCTGTGTCACCCAAAGATATAGATATGAGCGATGTTAACAGAAAAGTTATGAAATCTGTCGGGTGGGGTGAAGAAAATATTGATATGATTGTGACGGAGGCTGAGAAGAAGTTTAAGCTACCAAAGAATTTTCTTGAAACGTATGTTAAATCGCTTACATACCGGATGGGAGAAGAAGAAGTGAGAGGACTTGAGCTGTTTGAGGAGAAATGTCGCGAACATGGCCTGCTCTGAATGGAATGAATATGTTGAGCAAAATTTAGAAGGTGTGGACCTGAGTTTTAAAGAGGCCCTGCATCTATTCGAGATGCCTTTGCCTGTCGTCGGCAGAATTGCGGATGAGATAAGGAAGGAAAAGTGCGGGGAGCTTGTAACGTTCGTTGGAGACAGAAATATAAGCTACACAAACTGGTGCGTGTCGAGGTGTAAGTTCTGTGCTTTTTACGCAAGGAGCAAAGAAGAGAGCTATGTCCTGAGCAAGGAGGAGATTTTAGAAAAGGTTGAGGAGACTGTCCGTGCCGGTGGGACGCAGGTTCTTATTCAAGGCGGGTTCAACCCGGGAATCGGGATTGCCTGGCTGGAGGATATGTTTTCGGCTGTAAAACGTTCTTTCCCGGGTGTCCAGATTCACAGTCTTTCTCCACCTGAGATATATTTCATTGCAAAGAAAGAAGGTATAAGCATAAAAGAAACGCTTGAAAAATTGAGAAACGCAGGTCTGGATTCTCTCCCGGGAGGGGGGGCGGAGATTCTGAGTGATAGAGTTCGACAGATTGTCAGTCCTAATAAGGTCAGTGCAGACGGGTGGATCGAGGTAATGGAGACGGCGCACAGCATAGGGCTCAAAACAACTGCGACAATGATGTTCGGACATATTGAACGCAATGAAGATATCGTGGAACATCTCTTCAGGATAAGAGATCTGCAGAACAGAACGAAAGGCTTCACCGCATTTATCCCGTGGACATTTCAACCGGGGAATACGGAACTTTATGAAACCATAAAGGAGCCGGTAGCAGCGACGCGATATCTGCAGGTATTGGCGATTTCAAGGATTGTTCTGCATCCAATAAGAAACATACAGGCTTCATGGCTTACGCAGGACTTTGATGTGGACAAGATCGCTTTGTTTTTTGGTGCGAACGACTTTGGCGGCACAATACTTGAGGAAAATATTGTAACGGCTGCTGGAAAGGAGTACGAGCCGGCAGGAGTCGAGGATATCGTAAAAGCGGTAAAATCTGTCGGCAGACCGGTGGCACAAAGAAACACACTTTATGAAGTAATCAGACCTTTTTAACCCTGTGGATAAAGAATGTCCAGTGGGGGCATTTCAAAAAAGCCTTTCTCTTTACCCCTTTCTGGGTTCCGTGTCGTATTAGAACGGATGAATCCAGATTCAGATTACCTTACCGAAAACAGTCTGGATTTGTCTGTCATTGTCCTGAGTTCCCTTATAAAAGCCGAATGGCGGTTATATTTTTCCCTGAAGTGGTTGATCAGCATCTGACCCTTATCCTGTTCATTGTTACTCCAGTATGTTTCTGCAATGGCCAGTATAAGCATGGCTGCCTTCCAGTAGCTTTTCCTATGTTTGCCACCCACTCTTTCCCAAATTGATTCAACTCCGGGAGTTCTTCAAGCGATACGTTGATCATACCATGGATGTTGAGATTATCATGGTAATAATAACGCCTGGATATCGCATCAAACAGGGCATCTGGCCGGGATGGCGGCTTTTCTGTAAGATAGATGCAGCGCAGGTATCGCAGCGCGGCCTCATCAATGTCTGTTTCGAGCATCTCATTATGGTCATATCCGGAGAACTGGCCTTCTTCGTTTCCCCCATTGTAAATGTCCAGCAGGTTTTCGTAAGTCTGTCTTGCAAGGCGGTAATCGCCAGCATCATAAAACTCATCGATCTGTTCAACGAGATCGTCCACCTCGGGCACCCAGCTATCATTCCCCCAGGCCCTTTCTTCGCCATATTCATTATCCCATCCCCAGCCATCTGTATACTCATAGTTCGCAGCCCGTTTCCCGAAAGCCGCTATCTCCCGTAAAAGGCGGTCCCCCTCTGCTTTTTGTATCTTTGCGGGTTCCGGTTTAACGGGTAAAACAAAGATATTCAGATATGTCTGACGTTTTTCAGGCGATATAGAGGCTGCATGCTCTAAGATTAAAGTCTTCAATTCATCATGAGTAAATCTGTCCAGTCGCGCCGTCAACTCAGAAACAAACTCTTTTAAAGACAAATTTTTCATAGTTCTCCTTAAGCTCAAATAGCAGTGATTATCCTGACAGCAAGAGCAATTATCATAACTACCGGAAAATTTACATGATTAAATCAGCATTTACTACACATATCATCGGAATCGAACTCATCTTATTGACATACTGTGAATCTCCTGCTAAATGCTTCCTGTATAGATTCAGGTCGATCAAAAAACAGCCATGAAAGAAAAGAAGTTTCTCAAAAAGAAAAAGCGTGAAAAAAAGGTCAGGGCTGACAGGTCTGAGCGGACAAAAAAATGGGAAGCGGAAGATAATTACTTGTGGGCTCGCAGTGAATACAGCGAAGGCAATCTCAAGACAGCGAGACATTATGCGCAAAAGGCCATCAACTGTTACCCGAACCACCTGATGGCTCATCACCTTCTGGCGCAGATATGTATGGATGAGGATGACTTTGGCCGGGCGGCGGAGCTGTTTCGCAGTGTGTTGAAGCTGCGGCCCGGTGATGTTGAGTCAAGATTCTTCACAGGATACAGCCTGACACGCCATGGGTCTTACGAAAAGGCGATTGATGCCTTTCAGGGGTTTCTGGATGCGATAAAGGGGAAGCGACTTGATCAGAGGCTGCGCTCGTTTAAGAAAGACGCATTAAACGGGATCAAGGAATCTACCAGGATTCTAAAATCATATGCTGATGCTAAAAGTTTAGCGCTGCAGTACCAGAGACAAAATCAAAATTCTCCTGTAATTGAACCACACAAGCGGGGGTCTCTGAAAAAAGAAACACTCCCACCGGAAGACCATATACCTGTAGATATTTCCCCTTTCGAAGATAAGAGTCTGCTCAATCAAAGCGTAGAAGTTAAGATAATTTCTGTAGACGGAGATTTTTCCGAAAGAATACCCCGGAAGAAATATGACCCATTCGAAGACTACAACCTTCTTCTGCAATTTCAGCGCCTCAACCTCGTAAAAGAATTTGACGAATTGCTCTGTCTGGAACATCTCCAAAATGTTGATAAATACTGGTATCAAATTGAAACTGTATCTAACGTGCTTAAGCGGTTTCGAGGAAGGGTGTTATTGGCTGACGAGGTAGGTCTGGGAAAGACCATTGAGGCCGGCATGCTCCTGAAAGAGTACACCATGAGAGGAATGATAAAGAAGGTGCTCATTCTAACTCCCCCTTCCCTGGTTTCTCAATGGCAGGAAGAGATGCGAACCAAATTTAACCTTGAGTTTTCGACAACGGATGACATTCTTTACCGTGAGAGCACTCATGATTTCTGGCACAGGCAGGATTGCGTTGTTGCGTCTATCAATACAGCCAAGTCCCGGAGAAATTTTGATACAATTGCCTCTATAGACTATGATCTGCTGATCGTTGATGAGGCACATTACCTGCGTAACAAGAGAACGCTGAATTACAAACTGGTCAACTCCATAAAGAAGAAGTTCATTTTTCTTTTGAGTGCAACCCCTGTCCAGAATAATCTCCTCGAACTTTATAATCTGATTACCCTTCTCAGACCGGGAACCCTCAGCACCGAAACGGAATTCAAGAAGGAGTATATAAAAGGGGGGAATCTCAGGGTGCCGAATAATCCTGAAAAGTTAAGGAAACTCCTGCGGGATGTTATGATCCGCAATACCCGCTCGCTGGTTGATGTGAGACTGCCAAAACGTTTTGCGACCACCTTTTATGTGGAACCGCTGCCCATAGAAAAAGAAGTGTATCAGGAAACAAGTAGTTTTATAAGAAGCTTTCCCAGTGAAAAATGGGGCCGGGAACAATTTACAATCACCAATCTTCAAATGGCTGCCGGAAGTTCCCCCCTTGCCCTCGAGAAATCCATCAAGAATCTATTAGATAAGAATACCAATCTGCGTTCAGGTGATCGCAAGCATCTGTCGAATATTATTTCCAGGATCAGAGAGATTAACCATGATTCATCCAAAGGGAATCAGCTCACACAACTCATCAGGAAGAATGAAGATAAAAAGATAATCTTTGTTAGATATGTAAAGACGCTTGAGTATTTGAGCGGCCTGCTGCGTAACATGGGTTATCCTTTTGCAGTGTTCAGTGGAAACATGACACCTCGAGAGAAGGATATATCCATCTCGGCATTTCGTGATGATATCCCCATCCTTCTCAGTACTGAGACTGGGGGAGAGGGTCGAAACCTCCAGTTTTGCAATACCCTGATCAACTATGATCTCCCCTGGAACCCCATGCGTCTGGAGCAGAGGATAGGGAGATTACACCGCATCGGCCAGAAGCGCGACGTCTATGTTTTCAATCTCTGTATGTCGGGAAGTATTGAGGATTACATGATGAGAATACTGCATGACAAGCTCAATATGTTTGAGCTTGTTATAGGAGAGATTGATACTATTCTCGGCAACCTCAAATTAGATAATGATTTCAGCAACATTGTCATGAACCTATGGGTCAGTTCAAAAGATGATTCAGAACTTAAGGCAAACTTTGACAGGCTGGGTGAGGACATCGTAGCGGCCAAGAAGACATATGAAAAGACCAAAGAACTGGATGAAATCATCTTTGGTGAAGATTATGAGGTTTAAGGATTGATGGATCTTCAGAACCTGGTTGCAAAAATCCTTCAAAGACGCGGTTGTCTCGTTGAAACAACTGTTGATAACACTGTACAGGTACTCTTTCCCAAAGAACTTCAGGAGGTGCTTTCCGTTGGTGAGATGGAAACCTTTGCATTTCAGGGTGGAGAGGGGAATCATTATGAAAGTGACTTTGTCGATTCCCTGGGACCTCTGGTTTCTTCGAGAGGATTATTTGCAGCCGTATCACTTCCCCATTTGAAGCCCCGCATCAAGTATCCGGAAAAACTTCTCACAGACAATCTGGTTGTTCAAAATGGCATCTTCCGTTTCGTGGATCATGAAATAAAACAGCTCAGCTATCTGTTGATGAATTTCAGGGTCAGCGCTGTTTCAGATACAAAAACAGAGCGTGTTCTAACTGTAGTACTCAATGAACATACGGGTACTGTCCCATTGGAAATAGAGGAAAAATTGAAAGGTGAACTGGAAAACGCTTCGGACGATCTCCCTGATCAAAGGACTTCGGACATAGCAACGTCTCTGGAAAAAGGGAGAGAGATAACCGGCAGACTGGCGCTCCTTGAATATCAGGATTTTTTGAAAAGTTTAAATAGACGGCTTAATCGTGACCTGAAAAGGCTTCAGGAATATTATGGTACGATCGCCAGAGAGATAGAGAAAACCCTGAAGAAGAAGGGACTTAAAAAAGAGGATATTGACAGGAGGCTGTCCCGGTTGGAGGCAACAAAGATAGAATATCGCAAAAAAATCAGTGATGCTCGTGACAAATATGCCATGGAAATTCTGATAGAGCCGATTAATATTCTTCGCATCTTTATGACGGCTGTAGTTCTCCGGGTGGATCTGCAGCAACGTAAAAACAAGATACCTATAGAAATACCCTTGAATCCGATAAATAACAGGCTGGAGCATCTTATCTGTACAAGCTGCCATCAACCGGTTCTCAGCTTTTATCTCTGTAATGAGATGCATCTGCTCTGCCCCTCGTGTTATCCTGGCTGTCAATTATGTAAATTGAGCCTGTTCAATAATTAAGATTTAGCGTGCAAAGAAACTGTAGCGGAATCTAAACAGACCATAAAATCAATATCTGTTGCAATAATGCTGTTCAATACTGAGAAAAAGTACAAACAAATTGATATTTAAAGGGAATTTCCAAATATTCCTTAATTTCAAAGGGCAGCAAGTGTTGATATTTTGGGTTAACTTTTTTCAAAACAGTCAGTTTCCGAGGGTTGCCCTCCGGAAACGCAATAAATTTGGGTTAACTTTTGTTTTATGCCCTTGTAACTGGCTGTATTTACACATATTATAAGTATTGAACAGGCTCAAATTAGGTAAGTGAAATCTTGGGGACGGGTTCACATTTTTCCAATCTGACTACCTTTTCTATCAAACTGTCAACTCAAATTAGTCTTCTGACAATTTAGTAGAATGAGACGATCCTTAGTGCCGTTCTTCCCTTTATTTATTTTTCTATTACGGATAAAGAATGTCCAGTGGGGGCATTTCAAAAAAACCTTTCTCCTCACCCATCTTGTAAAGTGTGTCGAGTGCTTTTCTAACCGTTTCAGGCATTTCATACGTATAGTCATTTACATACATCAGTGCGAATTCTGTTATAAGCTTCTCATCCATTCCCCGTGAATACTGCATTGCATACTGCATAGCCTCATCAACATTCTCCAGGGCATATTTTGTGCTTTCACGCATAACCCCGAGAAAATTCCGCTGAAGATCTTCCGGGATATCCCTTTTAATTGTATTGATGCCAAGTGGCATTGGTAAACCCGTTTTTTCATACCACCAATCCCAGAGATCGAAGACTTTTACAAGATTGTGCTGAGAATAGGTTATCTGTCCTTCATGGATAAGAAGCCCGGCATCAACCTCTCCCTTCTGCACCGCTCCGATAATCTCATCAAATTTCATTTCAACAGGCTGAAAGTCATCACATGCCAGCATAAGCAGGAGATTTGCCGATGTAAGTTTTCCTGGAATTGCTATTTTTTTGCCTTCGATTGTCATATCCTTTTTGGCAACTATTATCGGGCCATATCCATCACCTATGCTTGCGCCGGTAGACAGAATTCGATATTTCTCACTAAGAAATGCATAGGCATGGGCTGAGAGAGCGGTGACATCATTTTCAGCGTTAAATGCCTTCCGGTTCAGCGTTTCTATATCTTCAATAACATTGATAATTTCAAAATTTTTTGCGACCTTCCCGCTTACCATCCCATAGAACATAAATGCGTCGTCCGCATCCGGTGTGTGTGCAACGCTCAGTTTCCTCATTTTTTATCTGCAAACTCCTTATTATGATATATTTGTGTTCAGTTGTTATACTTACTCAATCGATTTTGAGGTTATTTAGTCCGTTAATTTCAAGTTCTTTAGCATACATTTCCTCTAATGGTGCTTCTTTTGTTAGCCGTTCTTCCAGGGACAGTTTCACAACATTTTCAATTCCGCCTTCTTGTTTTACTATGTCTCTTTCAACCAGACGATGTATTAATTCTTCCCAAAATGAATCATTTTCAAATTCATCTATGAAATCCATTGCCTTACTTGTTTCATCATATTCTTGTGTCGGGAAGTAACGTTCGAGTTTAGGATCATATTCAATAAGGTTTTCAAAACCCATCTTCTCTGCATGGGAAAATAATTTATGTTCCAGCAATCTATATTCTTCTGTTTCGGGATCTTTTTCCACTTTGTTTGCGTTAAGAACCCAATCGGCAATTGTCAGAATATCCAACAGAGCCCGATACTCTTTTTTTGTAAAGTTGATTTCCATAACATCCTCTCAAAAGATAATGGTTAAGCCAAGTGGAGCCGCTTTTTAGCTTCTTCGTGAGAAACGGTTTGTCCTGCGTCAGCCTGCCGGCAACCCTTTTCCCATACAACCGACATGATTGTCTCCGCCTTAGTAATTAAATTACTATACTATTGTACTTTACTGCTTGTAAGCTGTGTGGACAAATATTTTTTATGATGAGCCTTAATTAGGTATGCTGTATTGTAACGGTATCATGGACTTAATGTTAAAAACATGCAACAGCGATTTGACTGAAGGTGCGAACTTTAAAACTTAGTTCCAGGATGTCGGGAGATAAAGGCATCGAGACCCTCTTCATAACGTTTTCCCGATGTCATAAATCCCTCGTTGTGGGTGCCTGTAATTTCGAGAAATTCCTTCGGTTCCTGTGCCGCTTCGAATAATTGACGGCCGTGACTGAAGGGTATGATGTCGTCGTTTACGCTGTGTATGACAAGGATGGGACAATTGACCCGTCTTATATATTCGCCGGCGTTGTAGTCAAAGCGTGAGAGCAGTCTAACCGGCAGAAACGGATAGATGTCAGCCGCTATATCAGGGACGGAGGTGAACGTGGACTCAATGAGAAGTGCTTTCGGAGTGTAATTCTGTGCGAGCCGTGCGGCAATTGCCCCGCCGAGCGACCGACCAAAGAAGATGATTTCTTCCGGGGGGACGTGCAGCTCCTCAGTCAGGTAGAGCCACGCCGCCTCGGCATCCAGATAGGTTCCCTTTTCGGTGGGTTTCCCCTCGCTTTTTCCGTAGCCCCGGTAATCAAAAATAAACGTGCTGAAACCGAGACGGTGGAAAATATGGATCGAAGCCATACGGTGGGAGATATTGCCCGCATTGCCGTGGAAAAAGAGAACAACCCCACGCGGTTTTTCAGCGGGGATAAACCAGCCGGAAAGCTTTACATTATCAACGGTTTCGAAAGAGACGTCTTCGTATGAAAGCCCCGTCTGGTCAGGCGTTTCGAAAAAGGCCTTCTCCGGAAAGTAAATAAAGCCGGGTTGTGCGACAAAAATAACGCCCATAAGGCCTAAATACGACAAAACGGCTATTGAAATTATTGACCATATCATACGCATAACAGAAAGGATCAAGACTTGTTTTTTATTGCCCTCGACGCTCTGTTGCTGACCCGCAAATGGAGTCCGACATAATCCCCAGCGCCCTTAAATTTGTATCCCCAACGGAACTAAGCCCCGTACCGCCTCCTTATGGGAAAGTATCTTGAGCTATTTCACATTATTCTAATTTTAAATCATCAAAGTTGATATGGCCCCATCCACCGCTTGAAGCATCTATAATCCTAATCTGGGCAGTTCTTCCTATGTACTGAGACACATCCCACCTTAATTGTTCCATTGTCTCTGTGCATTTTCCCGTAGCTTGCAAAACAACTTGTCCATCAATTATGAGTTCCACCCTTTCAGTTTTAATGTCACATCCGCCGCCAATCAGAAAACTGATTGTTGGTCCGGTTATAGTGAAGGGTTCGGAAGTAAGAGTTCCCTGGGGTCCATCACCCTGTATCCTTCCGGGAGGATCAAACGGGGCAGGGCGATTCTCAAATCCACCAATCCAAAAGTTACCCTGGTGGTGCGACGGTTGACCCCGGTGACGTGCTGTGGGATTGTCCCCATAAGTAGGCTGAGTATTAAAGGCATTCCCTGTACTTTTCCAGCCGTCAAGATTGCCCAATTCAAAATTCCAGTTAATACCCAAGACCGATTGCGGAGCTTCTTCAAAAGAAATACTCAGAATATCGTCTTTGTTGAGGGGAACGTTGACTACACGACCATCCTTTAAGAAAACTTTCATGTCACCAAAAGAATAGGTAAAGGCAGCAAATAATATTGTTACGGACAATATAAGAACACACAATAATTTAGCTTTTTTTCTCATTTTGAATAACCCCCCTGAAATCAAAGATGTTTTTTAAATTTCATACCCTTTCAGGTAAAAAACAATATAGAACGGAAAGTAGTGTGTCAAGTGAATTAGCAGTCTCCCTGACCCTATCCCGACTAAGCGAAAAGGAAGCGGGGTTTTTGTTTTGGAGGTCAAGTGTAACAACAATCATGGAGGGCGGTCAGAATTATTGAGTGAAATAAGTCAAACGTAGGCTTGGCCCGCTTAAGCAATCATTCAACATCGTGTTACGTTAGTCACGGTGGCCCGGGAGCAGGCCTCGTTTGCTCTTTCGAATGAATTCGATCAGATAGGCAACCTCCGGTATTTCTCCTAATTCTGCTTCCACCTTTGCCAGCGCATCTTTTCGTATAAGTTTCGAAAAAAAGATGGTTTGCACCGCCTTTCTCAATGCATTTCTGGTTTCGGAGGAAATGCCGGCCCGCTTCAGTCCAACGAAGTTGAGACCGAAGACGGTGCCATCAATGACGAGACAGTAGGGAGGAACGTCATGCGTTACTTTCGAGTACGGTCCCGTCATTGAGAGTGTGCCTACATTGGAGAACTGGTGGACACCGATGTAACCGCTGAGATTAGCGCGGTCTTCCACTGTGACATGACCAGAAAGTACGGCATGATTGCCCAGTGTGCAGTTATTGCCCATTTTGACGTTATGCCCCACATGAACAAAGGCCATGAGCATGCAGTTGCTACCAATTAAGGTCTCCGTACCTTCCCCCTCTCCTCGATGGATGGTGACGTACTCGCGGATGATCGTGTTGTCGCCTACCCGGCAGTAGCTCTTTTCGCCATTATAGTGATAGTCCTGCGGCTCATCGCCGACAACGACGTTTGCGTGAATCTTGACATTATTGCCTATGGTGGTCCAGCCGTTGATATGGACGCGGGGACCAATACGGCATCCATCGCCTATGGTTACTTCATCCTCGATTACCGTGTAAGGGCCAACATGTATATTTTCCCCCAGCTTTACATCGGGGCCAATTACCGCAGTTTTATGAATCATGATTTCTCCTCTTGGGAGGAAAACATAGAGTAAAATTCCCCCCGCGTCAAGATAAAGCAGTTGAAATGCTATTGACACCTCAATAAAAACCCTTGACAATTTTGTTAGGGAATGTATTGTTTTCAATCAGTTCAAGAAGGTAGGACAACAATTTAAAAGTCAGTACGTTTCATCCCATCCCTGTAACAGGAGGGAGCCGTGGAGTGATCGAAAATAAAACCCCGTTTCTTAGAAAAAGGAAGCGGGGTTTTTTGTTTGGGGGATTGGCAAAATGGGCAGATGGCAAAAAGCAAGACCTGACCCCGATTTTTGCCGATTTTTGAGACGCCCTGTGGCGGGGGCTTGACAATACGTTAATTTAACGAATCGTCCTTCCAGTATTTCGTTCCTTTCACCGTTGCCTGAAGGGCTAACCCGGTCTCCGTTAACTGATATATCGTGATATTATCGACCGTGGCCTCACCGCCGACAGCCGCTCCCTTGTCACTCGCCTTGGCCGCCGCATCGGCCTGAGCTCCGAACGCCCAGCCATGTTTGATAAAACGGTTCATGGTATCGGCGCTATGGAACACAAACACGACACGAAAGTCTTTGGCGCCGAGGCCCACACCGATGCCAACCTCTCCCATTTTCATATACGTGTGTTTGCCGGTGCTGTTATTTGTGACGACACCATATCCGCCGCCGAAACTGGCAAAAATAATATTGACATTGATGTTGCTGAATACGGCATACCCTGGGGCACTGGAAATTTGCGCTTTAACGTCGGGCTTTACTTTATAGAGATCCGACAGCGTCTGGTTTTTCATATCGAGAACCGACTGTTGCTTTTGCGCTGGCGTTTTATCGCCCATAGTAGCGCACCCCCCGATGATTAATGCGAGTATCATGTACAGTACTAACGCTTTACGATTCATGGTTGACCTCCTTTTTTATTATAACTTGTCGCGTAATGCTTCGTAGAATACCTTACACAGAGGAGTGATGTCAACTTTCAAGGTGAACTGAACAGCGAGCGTATTCCCCGTTGCTTGCAGCGGGGTTAGCGAGCGAATAAAATCAACAAATTTCATTAACAGTCGGAGATTCCCCGCAGCTTGCTGCGGGGAGCTTCAATAAAGTGAACAAAGAGGGCAAGCGCCGTTTGACCCTTGCTCCCGGATCCTTGTACCTGTTGCTGGCCTCTGCCTGCCACAAATGTTTTTTCTTGACATTTTCGTTTAAGGGTGTATTTTTTCCAATCAGTTCAAGAAGGTAGGACAACAATTTAAAAGGCAGTACGTTTCACCCGCACCCGACAAAGGAGGGAGCCGTGGAGTGATTGAAGATAAAACCCCGTTTCTTAGAAAAAGGAAGCGGGGTTTTTTGTTTGGGGGATTGGTAAGCTGGATAGATGGCAAAAAGCAATACCTGACACCGATTTTCTCAGAGGCTACGATGTTCTTTTTGTTAAGTCCGTTAAAATGCTCCGAACTCTTCTGTCTGCCAGAGCAGATCATTCCTGGGAGAAGAAGATTAAAAAGTTCCTCAGACCAGACCTCCTGATTATCGATGACTTCGGCCTTGCTGCCCTCACTCATACTCAAGCTGAAGACTTCTACGAGATCGTAACTGAAAGACATTTAAAGTCTTCTCTCATTATTACCAGTAACAGGCCACCTCAAGACTGGATTCCTCTATTCCCGGATCCGGTCATGGCCAACTCAGCATTGGACCGTTTGGCCCATCACGCTCATCATATTATTATAGAAGGAGGTGATTCTTACAGAAAGAAATTGAAGCCCACTTATTCCAACTAAAATTTTGTCCCTCTTATGGCAAAAGTGGGGAATTACCTTGACCCCAGGGGTGGGGAATAACCTTGGCCCTTGACAAGCAAGGAGCTGATTAGGTTATACCCGATAACCTTCAGATACCTTGATGGTGATAAACAATTTAGTAAGTATCAGTGGATCAAAGCCAAAATTCAGAAGAATGAATCTGATATTCGTCCTGAAAGTTACAAAGTTAAGTACGATAGCATCCAACTCCTCGACATTATTTCACCAGTTGATGGATGGAATGAAAGGAAAAAATGGATACTAAATAAATCTAACATGTTTAAGTCACTCGAATCCATGATGAAAGCGAGGGATGCAGATGAAATATCAATGGGGATCATCAAACCAAAACATATTAAAGGTTGCATAATTCGCAATAAAACCAAAGATGAATTAAATGAGGCTCTGTCAAAGAAAAAAGCGATTATGAATCAGCTTGATATGTTCAGAGAAAAATTGATTTGGATATATTGCCAGTAAAGTTTCTTTTGCAGTTTTCATGTAACGATTCAGAATGTAGCGGCCACGAGATTAGTATTCTCGATTGGGAATTAGCTGAACTATATCGGAAAGTAAGGAAAAAGTCTGATTGGAAAGAAAAGATTAAATTCAAAATTATTACCGAAATATTCTCGGACAAAAGAGATACATACTTGATAATGGGAAACATGGCCAGGAGGCGAAATGTTTTCTGTATTTTGGGGCTTTTCTGGCCACCCGAGGAAAAACAATTATCACTATTTGATTAGAATAACATTGGTTTTACTTCGAGACCATTGTCACCTATTTTTTTTATTTCTTCAGCGATTATCTTTCTATGGCATTTATTGTGATCTTTCTCATAACACATCAAGGCTACGTTATGGTTTTTATGAATTAGCCCCGATATTTCAAGTAAAAGGTGTGTTTTTTCTTTTAAAATATCACGATACTCATTGAAGAATTTCTCATAATTTCGTGTTTTATGCAATTGATCTCGCATTTTTTTGGGAGTTCCAAGTTCTTTGATGTTGATATAATTTATACCTTTTTCCATCAGTGTGTTGGTAATATTGTTTTTACAAAAATCTTTTTTCCGACTTGACGTTCTTTCTCTTACATCAACAACTGTGGATATTTTAAAAAAATGCATACATTTCATAAATCGGTCTATATCAATACCTTCATACCCGATAGTATAAAGTTTCATTTTAACATATACTCCAATCGATTTTACTGTAGGGAAAGTAGCAGGGTAATTCTGACCTGTCAATAGGTTTCCGATAAATAGGGAGCAATAAACATGAAGGAGGTAGGCCTTGTTTTTTTATTAAAGACCAACTATGGAACAAGGTGAAGGGTTCAAGCCTACCCTTCGACTCACTTACCCTCTTTCCACTTCGAGTAATGAGACTTCATGGCCGTAAAGAAGCTGAAAAATGGATCTGCTGAATCCCCGGAGGGCTTCCGCTTCTGGCCGGCGCCTGCTCGAACATCCTTTAGGTTCTCATCCTGCCTTAGTCTCTCGTATGCCCGCTGTACCTGTTTGAATTTCTTTTCCGCCTCAGGGTCATCCGGGTTCTTGTCCGGATGGTATCTCTTGGCAAGACGGCGGTAAGCCTTCCTGATCTTTTTTTCTGACGCGCCCGGTAAAAGGCCAAGAATCACATAAGGGTCTTCGTTGAAAGAATTCATGGCAGCACCTTCCCCTGATTGACAGATCAAGTATAGGGGATAATGCTTTTGTGTGTCAAGAAGGCAGTAAAAGTGGAAGGAGGGGGGGCGGATTGGTGAGATTGAATAATGGGGTCGGACCAAGATAATCGTCTGTAATCCATAAAATTGTCCCTGAAAACAGGGCCAATTTTACCCTTAGAGGCACCATTTCAGCATCAAAATTGGGTGTTCTAAGAAATTCTCTGCGAAAAAAGATCGTGCTCCCACCACACCTTGAACCTTGACACCTATACCTGTTTTTTACAGTGCCCAGCGCCTATCGTTGTTGACCATATAAACTGCGGATAACGCAAAAGACCTGTAAGATAGTTTCGGATTTACTGAAAAGGCAAAATCAATAGCACTATCCATTTTACACTCATCAGCAAAATGAGTTATAACACTACAGTTTGATATCTTCTACCATAAGGAATTTATGAAAATACTACACACATCCGACTGGCACATTGGCCGTACCCTATATGGTCGCAAGCGATACGAGGAGTTCGAAGCATTCCTGAACTGGCTGGCCGGTCTTATTGATGACGAAGATATAGATGTGCTGCTTGTGGCAGGGGACGTGTTTGACAACAGCACCCCAAGCAATCGTGCACAGGAACTCTATTACCGGTTCCTCTGCCGCGTAGCTGCCTCACCAAAACGCCATGTGGTGGTGACGGCAGGGAATCATGATTCGCCGTCTTTCTTGAATGCGCCCAAGGAGCTTCTGAAATTTCTGAATGTCCATGTCGTGGGAAGCGCATCCGACTCTCCGGAGGATGAACTGATCGTGCTGCCCGGGCCGGACCAGGAGCCCGCTCTTATTGTCTGCGCCGTCCCGTATCTCAGAGACCGCGATATACGCACGGCTGAAGCCGGAGAGAGCGTTGAGGACAAGGAACGGAAGATCATCGAGGGAATCAGGACTCATTACCGGACGGTCTGTGAATTGGCCGAACAGACGCGCGATCTGCTGAAAAAGCCTGTCCCGATCGTCGCCATGGGACATTTGTTTGCCGCGGGCGGCGAGACCATCGACGGTGACGGGGTGCGTGAACTGTATATCGGCTCTCTTGCGCAAGTCAGAAGGGATGTGTTCCCCGAATGTATCGACTACGTTGCACTCGGGCATCTTCATATTCCGCAAAGGGTTGGCGGTTCTGATTTTATACGCTATGCGGGTTCACCTCTTCCCATTGGCTTCGGGGAAGCCGGGCAGAAAAAGAGCGTGGTCCTTGTGGAGTTTTCGAGCAATGCACCCATTGTCACAAATATTTCAGTGCCCCGATTCCAGGAATTGAAGACTCTGCACGGGGATTGGCAAACTATTGCACGGAACATCGACATATTGAAGTCCGAGGGAAGCAATGCCTGGCTGGAGATCGTATATGATGGAGACGAGATAGCCGGTGATTTACGCGAGCGGTTGGATGAGGCAATCGAAAAAACCGGCTTGGAGATCCTCCGCGTTAAGAACATCCGTGTGCTGGAACGGGCTCTGAGTGGGATGGATGCGGAAGAAACACTCGATGATCTGGACGTAACGGACGTGTTCACGCGCTGCCTGGAATCGCATGAAATACCAGACGATCAGCGCCCGGTGCTTTTGAGCGCATATCGGGAAATCATTGTAACTCTGAACGAAGCGGACCCGATGGCTGAATAGGAGAACATGGTATGAGGATACTTGGTGTTCGATTTAAGAATCTTAATTCTCTCATAGGGGAATGGAATATCGATTTCACCCACCCGGAGTATTTGTCCGACGGCATATTCGCTATCACAGGCCCTACCGGCGCAGGAAAGACGACCATTATGGACGCTATATGCCTCGGGCTTTACGGAAGGACGCCCCGCCTTGACAAGGTTACGAAAAGCAGCAACGAGATCATGTCACGCCAGACAGGCGAATGCTTTGCGGAAGTTGCATTTGAGACACAGAAGGGCCGTTACCGTTGCCACTGGAGTCAGCACCGTGCCCGGAAAAGGCCTGATGGCGAGTTACAACAGGCAAAGCATGAAATAGCCGATGCAGAAAACGGGACAGTCCTGGAATCAAGAATAACCCAGGTTAATGAATTTATCGAGAATGCCACGGGTATGGACTTTGAGCGTTTTACCCGTTCGATGCTGCTCGCCCAGGGCGGATTTGCAGCCTTTCTTCAGGCCTCCCCAGATAAGCGAGCTCCCATCCTTGAGCAAATTACCGGCACCGAAATTTACAGTCATATATCCGTAAAAGTGCATGAACGCAGTAGAGAAGAACGTGAAAAGCTGGAATTATTGCAGTCTGAACTGAAAGGAATCCAGGTATTAAGCGCAGATGAGGAAAGTGACCTGCGAGCGGGCCTGGAGGAAAAGCAGTTACATGAAGCAGCGCTTGGCGCTCCGCTCGAAGGCCTTCGAAAGGCTGCTACCTGGCTTGAAACCGTAGCTGCGCTGGAAAAGGGGATCTGCGAACTGGATAAACTCAACAAGGATTTTGAGATACGCCAGCGGATGTTCGAGCCGGAGGGAATACGGCTGGAAAAATCACGAAATGCCCTCGGTCTGGAGGGTGATTACCGGGGATTGGTCGCGTTACGCGATCTGCAGAAAAATGAGACAAAGGAAATTCATGACGCTCTCGCGGCCCTGCCGCTAAAGGACAAGGCCTGTGAAAATGCGTTGACTATCAAAAAGACCGCTGAGACCGGTTTTGATGAGGCACGAAAACGGCAGCAATCCGAAGCGGATGTTATCAAAAAGGTCCGCGACCTTGATGCCAGACTGAGCGAGCAGAAAAAGCAGATCGAGGAGAAGGATAAGTCGATATCATTTGCGGAGAAGCAGGGCAAAGCATATACCGTGAATATCGATAAGGCTTCGCAGATCCTGAACAAATCACAGGATGGCCTGAAAATCGTCCAGGACTACCAGGCAGAGCACGCAGTCGATGCAGCGCTGCTGACCAACCTGGCTGCAATCTCCAGAGTATTTGCCTCACTTTGTGGACTTGAAGAAAGGCATATCAAGGTTCAAGAAACGCGTGCCGCAGCTTTCAAGGAAAAAGAGACTGCCATTGCCGCACACAAACAGATAGAGATTGATCACGAAAATCTTCGTAAGGAATTTGAAAAAGATCAAAGCGAGCTTAAACGGATGGCAGCGGAGATATGCACCATACTCAAAGGGCGCGAGATCAGCGAGTGGCGAAGTGAAACGGACGCTATTAAAGAACGCCAGCGTCTTCTGGTTCAGACTAGTGAAGCCATTGAGCGGATTGATAAGACAAGCACAGCGCTGGACAACCTCGGCAAAAGCCTTGAAACAATGAAGGCTGGTCATGAGAAACTTTTGGATGATATTAAATTAGTCGCAGATAAAAAATCGCTTCTGGGAAAAGATATCGAAAATATGGAGACACAAGTTGTTCTCCTGAGCCGTATCCGCGACCTTGAGGAAGACAGAAAACGACTTGAAGACGGCACACCATGCCCTCTGTGCGGTGCGCTCGACCATCCTTATGCAAAAGGCAATGTCCCTGAATTAAACAAGGCGGAAAAAGAGTTGAAGGATGCCAAGGCTGAGTTCAAACAAGTATCTGAGAAGTTGAGCAAGCTGGAAGCCGAGCAAGCGAAGATGCTGGTGAAAGTTGAACATGTTGAAAAAGACAGAGATGAAAAGAAGTTTGCGCTGGACGCCGATGATAAACAATGTGCCGACAACATGCTGAAACTGAATATCAAAGCCGGTCCTGAAGAACGAGCAGGGAAAGTACGTGAAGAGATTGCAGACGCTCAAACGAAGATCGCTGAAATATCCGGTATTATTGTCACCGCCGAAGAAATGAACCGAAAGGAGAAGGCGGCACAAGATGCCCTGCAGAAATTAAGGACGCTCCTGGAAGGTTCAGGCAAGGCCTTACAAGACGCCAGGCATAAAGTTGAGACAGCCGGTCGTGAGCATGAGCGGCTGATTAAGGAGGTCGAGGCACTTGGGGTGGAGCTTGAGAAGGCCCATGCGGTTGTTCTGAAGGATGTTGTACCCTTTGGTATCAGACAGATACCATCAACCGATCTCGACACCATATTGAAAGACCTTACGGAGCGCAGAGATATCTGGCAGGCAAAGCTGGATGAGAGAACCGGTCTTGAAAAAGAGATCCATAAATTGAAAGCCTCGATTGATAAGGACAAGGCCCTGCTGGAAAAGCTCGAACATGATCTGAAGGAGAGCCGCAAGGATCGTGAAAACATGATGCGGCAGTATGAATCCCAGAGCGCTTCACGCCGCGAATTGTATGGTGAGAAAAACCCCGACCAGGAGGAGAAACGCCTGGCTGACGTAGTGTATCAGGCGAGTAAGGCCTTTGAAAAAGCACGTGAAGAACACGCTCAGATGGAGAAAGAGCTCAGCGCCCTGAAAGAGAAGATAGACGATTTTGAAAACAAGACACGCAAACGGGCAATTGAACTGTCACAGGCTGAAAAAAATCTGACTGAGCGGATAAATAAAGCCGGGTTCGAAGATGAGTCCGACTATTTATCTGCCTGCCTGAACGAAGAAGAACGGGAAAGGCTTGGGGAATTAGAGAAGGCCCTGATCAGGGAAAAAACAGAACTGGACACCCGCAGGAAGGATAAGACGGCAGCCCTTGCGGCTGAGCGTGAGAAACACCTGACGGATCAAACCCTGGAAACGGTCAAGAAAGATATCGATATCTGTGATTCGGACTTGAAACGGATAAGGATCGACATCGGAGGCATGATAAAGATCTTGAGCGAAAACGAAAAACAAAGGGAAAAGCAGCAGGTTCGCATAAAGAACATTGAAGCTCAGAAAAAGGAATGCGCACGGTGGGATGACCTGCATCAACTCATCGGTTCGGCCGATGGAAAAAAATTCCGGAACTTTGCACAGGGACTGACGTTCGAGATGATGACAACACATGCCAACCGCCAACTCAGGAAAATGACGGACCGCTATCTGCTCATACGTGACGTATCACAACCGCTGGAACTGAATGTCATCGATAATTATCAGGCAGGAGAAATCCGATCTACGAAAAACCTCTCCGGTGGCGAAAGCTTTATCGTGAGCCTTGCTTTGGCGCTTGGTCTTTCTCAGATGGCCAGCCGAAATGTACGGGTTGATTCGCTCTTTCTCGATGAAGGATTCGGAACGCTCGACGACGACGCCCTCGAAACAGCCTTGGAAACTCTTGCGGGACTGCAGCAGGACGGCAAGCTCATCGGTGTTATATCCCATGTCACTGCGCTCAAGGAGCGCATCGGCACACAGATACAGGTGATCCCCGAAACAGGGGGACGAAGCAGCTTGAGCGGCCCCGGATGCCGGAGAAATTAAGAGGCATCCAAGGGAATTACATCGGGTCAGCCCTTGACCGGGAGCGCACCCGCAAGCCCCGCCCTGCAGGCGGGGCAAGTCACTCTCCCGTTAGAGTTTTTCCAGTTCATCCCAGAAAAGGGGGAAGGATTTGTTGACGCAGTCTCTGTCTTTAATCTTTATGCCCGGAATAGCGAGGCCGAGCATGGCGAAGCTCATCGCTATCCTGTGGTCGTTGTAGGTTTCTATCTCAGCACCATGGGGCATTCCTCCGTCAATAATCAGTCCGTCATCCGTCTCTTCAGCTCTGATACCGGTCCTTACCAATTCGGTAACCACTGCTGCTATCCGGTCGCTCTCCTTTACTCGGAGATGTGAAACGTTTTTTATGACGGTTCGTCCCGGTCTTATTGCTGCCAGCACTGCAAGCGTCGGCACCACATCGGGCATATCCCCCATATCGAAGACATATTCCCCGCTATTCATTTCTTTGCCTATGACCTTCACCCAGTCATCCCCCCTTATTACGGAGATACCGAGCGTTTCCATGATATCAAGGAGACCGATATCCCCCTGAAGGGTTCCGGGGTTGATATTCATAACCTTTACATTGCCCCTGCACAGAGCAGCAGCCAGAAAGAAATAGGAGGCATTGGAGACGTCTCCCTCTACCATGTATCTATGACCAATATATTGCTGATTGTTTTTTATGATATAGTGATCTTCATTTTTCCTGACAACCTCCACACCGAATTGCTTCATCGTCTCAATCGTCATATCGACATAGGGGAGGGAGACCTTGCTTCCCTTCAGTTTTATTTCTATATCCGTTTTGGCAAATGGGGAGCATATCAGGACGGATGAGATATACTGGCTGCTATCCACATTGGTAAAGGTTACGCTGCCGCCTTTGATACCGTTTGCATTTATGATGACAGGAGGACAGCCATTTTTGTTTTTGCTGCGCGCGTCAACTCCCAGTCCGCTCAAGGCATCAAGGAGTGGTTTAATCGGTCTTTCGCAGAGGCGGCTGTCTCCGCTAATGACAAACTCTCCTTTTCCCAGGGATACAATGCTGGTGAGAAACCTCGTGGCGGTACCGTTGTTGCCAAGGTAAATTTCCCTTCCCGGATTGGTTATATTCCCGCCGGTTCCGGTTACGATGATATCTTCGCCGGTTTTCAGGATTTCTGAGCCTAAAGAACGGAGTCCTTCGGTCAAATATTCCGTGTCATCGGATATCAGATAGTTCCGCAGAAAAGATTTTCCATGGGCGAGTGATGCTATGATAAGTGCCCTCTGGGTGTAGCTCTTTGAGCCGGGGATTACTACTTCCGCATCCAGGTTTTTGATTGGCTTAATTTCCATAAATTCCGCCTTAATAAGGACAGGCGAGACGCCTGTCCTACCATCTAAAAGGTTTTAAGTTTTTCAAGAACGATTTGCCTCATCAACTCCCTCGGGGGTTCCATCCCTGTCCAGATTTTTATTTGTTCCGCCCCCTGATGGACAAACATATCAAGACCGGAAAGCACCGTACAGCCCGCCTTTTCAGCATTCCTCATAAGCTTTGTCCTGAGGGGGTTATAGATAACATCCATCACATGGCTGAAGCGTGTCAGTACAATGCTCCCGACAAGTGATTTTTTGGTATCCGGGTTCATACCCACCGGTGTGGTATTGATCAGGCAGTCCGCCCTGATCTTTTCTATATTATCTATATGATAAGACTTGCAGCCAAACTCAGCGGCCAGCTCACCGCCCTTTTCTGCTGTCCTGTTCAGGATGATAGGGGTTCCTCCCTCCTTTTGTACGGCATATACTGCGGATCGCGCAGTGCCCCCGGCACCCAGAATGACAAAGGTTTTCCCCTCAATTTCCATTTTTTCTTTAAGAGCGATAGTGAGCCCCATCCAGTCGGTATTATTGCCCGTCAATCTTCCGTTCTGGTTTAAGACAGTATTTACAGCCCCGATTTTGAGCGCACTATCATCTACTGCATCTAAGCATTTCATTACAGTGGATTTAAACGGGATTGTGATACTGGCCCCGCAGATATTTGATCCCCGGATTCCCCTGACAGCGCTTTCTATGTCATCCACACAAAAAGAGACATAATGGGCATCGATCCCCATTTTTGAATAGGCGGCATTGTGCATCAGTGGAGAAAGACTGTGTCCTGTCGGATTTCCGAAAAGGGCAAATATTTTCATCTTAAAATCCTTAAAATCTCCTTCATTTCACTGGCGGTCATTTGACCCGGGACTGATTCATCTCCCCTTTCCAGAGACGCAAAGCTGAGATAAGAGCCGAGAAGAGGTGCCGCAGCCCTGCTGATCCGCCCTGAATTGCCCATGCAGAAGGCAATTATTTCCTTATTTCCCCCTTTAGCATAGGGAATAAGATTTAAAACCCTGAGATTATCTTCCACAGAGTTGGCATAAGTAACGATCTTTACGATATCGGCACCGGCTCCGAGGCACTCATCGAACAGTTTTTTTAATTCGCTTTCCGGTGGTGTTTTATTGAAATCGTGATGAGAAATAATCAATTTTGTCCGATTATCATTGCCCCGTATTTTCAGCAACAATTCTTCTATCAATGCATCTTCCGTACTTAATTCAATGTCAATATATTCAGCGCCAAGCTCTACAGCCTCTTTCAGCAGGGCGACTCTTTCCCTTTCACTGCCTTCGAATCGTCCCCCCTCGTCCATTTTTCTGTTGGTTATCAGGAGCTTTCCTTCTTTGGCACCTATCAGTTCGCCGAGCGATATATCCCTGATATAATCAGCCCTCAGTTCTATAACATCGGCCAGAAGAGCACTTTTTTTCATCTTCAGTAATGCCTCTTCATTGGTCGCGGCAATAATTGGAATGCAGATCATGACTGAGTCGTTACCTCCCCTCGTGGATACGAACCGAGCATCTTGACAAAAGATGCCCGTTCCCTCAGGTCTTTAAGGCACTTCTTTATCTTATCATCTTCCAGATGTCCGTCAAAGTCTACAAAGAACAGATACTCCCACATTCTGTCCTTCACCGGATGGGATTCAATCTTAACAAGATTGATATGTTCCCTGGCAAAAGGTTCCAGGGCATCATGCAGAGCGCCCGGCGCATGGGGTGTTCCGAAAAGTATAGAGGTTTTATCTTTTCCCGATGGTTCATTTTTGCCCTTCCCGATTATTAGAAATCGTGTTGTATTCGACGAACTGTCTTCAATACCCTCTGCGATGATCGTAAGACCATAGGTGGATGCGGCGAGATTGCTTCCGATAGCGGCACCCTCTTTGTCTTCCAGGACCCTCTGGGTGGCTGCCGAGGTACTTTCCACCTCACAGAGGGAACAGTGAAGCAGGTTTTTACGCAGCCAGTGCTGGCACTGGGCAAGGGCCTGCGGATGAGAGTAAACCCTCTTTATGCCATCTATTTCTTTACGTGTAGAGATAAGAAAATGATTAATCCTGAGGAAAATCTCGGCACGAATATTCAAAGGGGTTGAGATTAACCTGTCCATAGTAATATTGACGGAGCCCTCTGAAGAATTTTCTGCAGGCACGACGCCGTAATCGATCCTCTCCATTTCTACTTCGTCGAAGACATCAGCAATAGTCGATTGAGGGAGAAAGTTGACGCTTTTCCCAAAATGCGACTGAGCGGCCAGGTGCGTGAATGACGCCTCAGGCCCGAAGTATGCCACTGTTGTCGGGGCCTGCATGGCACGGGAGGCGGATATAATTTCCCTGAAGATGTTTTTCAGGGCATCATCCGGCAGCGGCCCCTCATTCAGCTCTGATAGATAATTGTTAACTTTGTTTTCTTGTAAGGGGTCGTAAATATCCAAACCCTGTTCATTTTTTATCTTTCCCACTTCAATGGATATGTCTGCCCTCTCGTTGAGGAGCTTGATGATGGTTTTATCCTTTTCCTGCAATTTATTTCTGAGTTTTTTTAAAGAAGTTTCTTTCATTTAAAAGAGCCCTCTAACCTTTCAATTCTCTGATTGTTTCCTCAATTACCGCTTCCGACACCCCGCCGTTGACAAAGGGCATGCCGAGTTTTTTCAGTAATACAAATTTAACGGTTTCACCTTCTTTCTTTTTGTCAACCCTTAATTGTGACACGATTCCCTCTGTTCCGATAGACCGGGGTATGCGGCAGGGAAGATCGTAGGTCGTTATCAGGTTTTCTATCTTCTCCCTGTCCTGCCCGGACAGGTGTTTTAACTTTTCGGATATTCTGGCCGCAGCAATCATGCCGATTGATACTCCATCTCCATGGGAAATCGAGTAATCCGACTGCGCTTCGATCGCATGGCCGATCGTATGGCCAAAGTTAAGAATACGGCGGAGCCCGTTGTCTTTCTCATCGATTTCGATAATGCGTTTTTTTATTCTACATGATTTTCCGATGATTGACGAAAGGATCGCCATATCCCTGTCCATGATTGCCTTCGCCTCGCTTTCCAGCAGGCTGAACAGTTCAGTATCTTCAATTATTCCATATTTGATAATCTCCGCCATGCCGTTTTTGAATTCACGGGACGGCAATGTATCCAAAAACGACAGATCGATGAAGACCTCCTTGGGCTGGTAGAACGTTCCCAGCAGATTTTTCCCCTCGGGCAGGTCTATTGCTGTCTTTCCGCCTATGCTGCTGTCCACCTGGGCCAGAAGAGTGGTTGGGATCTGGTAGTATGGAATGCCCCTCATGTATATGGATGCAACAAACCCGACGACATCACCTACCACACCGCCGCCCAGTGCGATCAGAGCCGATTTCCTGTCAATACCCATTTTTATCAGCTTTTTGGTGATATCAAGAACGGTATTGATATTTTTTGAGGTCTCTCCCTCAGGGATTTCTATCATATCTACAGTAAGCCCCATTGATTTGAGTGTTGTTAAAAACCTTTCTCCGTGCAGAGCAGATACGTTGGAGTCTGTAACAACGACATATCGGGAAGCACAGTTATTTTTGGCAATTATCATCTCGATGCGATCACCAATGTTATGGCCTATGCAGATCTCATATGAAGCTGATATTTTTCTATCAAGATTTACTTTTATTTTATTCATTGTATCACCTGTATATCTCTCGCATTGTTTTTTCGAGGATTTTTACTTCCTCCATCAGTTGATAAAACTTTGCCGGTTTGAGCGACTGCATCCCGTCCGAAAAAGCCTTTTCAGGTTCCGGATGAACTTCAACCATGACTCCGTCTGCTCCCACGGCCACGGCGGCCCGTGTCAATGGGATAATGTATTTCCAGTGACCGGCTGCGTGAGAAGGATCAACGATAACAGGAAGATGGGTCAACTCTTTCAAAACAGGCACCGCACTGATGTCAAGGGTATTTCGAGTTGCTGTTTCAAATGTACGGATACCCCGCTCGCAAAGTATGACATTGTCATTTCCCGAAGAAATGATGTATTCTGCTGACATCAGGAGTTCTTCGATAGTAGTCATTAATCCCCGCTTCAGCATTACCGGTTTGCCGGCGCCTCCTACCTTTTTGAGGAGAGCAAAGTTCTGTACATTTCGTGCCCCGATCTGCAGGATGTCGGCATATTCTTCTACCAGATCCACATCAGATGTGTTGAGTACCTCGGTGATGACGGGAATATCAACCGCCTCACCGGCCTTTTTTAAAAGCTTCAGGCCCTCTTCTTCCATTCCCTGGAAACTGTACGGAGAGGTTCTTGGCTTGAATGCTCCTCCTCTGAGTATGTCGCCACCTCCCTTTTTGACAATGTAGGCGCTTTCCATCAGCTGTTCTTCGCTTTCGATTGAACAGGGACCGGCCATGACGATAAATTGCGGCCCGCCGATTTCAATGTCTTTTATTCGGATAGTCGTGTTTCCTTCTTTTGCTTCACGGCTTGCCAGTTTATATGGTTTCAGGATTGGCATTGTATTTTCCACACCTGACAGGGATTCAGCTTGTTTTAAATGTGCTTTGTCCCTGTCGTCTCCAACTACACCTATGATTGTCCGTTCAACACCATAGGAGGGATGTGACTTGTAACCTACCGACTCAACCCACTTCATAACATGATCAATCTGTGCCTTCGTTGCATTTCTTTTCATTACGATAATCATTTTTTGTCCTCCTGTTTTTCCTCCAAAAAAAGGCCATGGTAAAATTCGCTACCATGGCCTGAAAACAAAAAAACCATGGTGTAGAATCGTTCGATCTACCCATGGCCTGAATGTCTTTTTAGTTTACTTTAGGACCTCCTGATCAATGGGCAGACCAATGCAAAATAGTAATAATAACTAAACCAGCCGTTAAAATTTGTGTTTGCATTGATTTTTTGTCTGTCCATTATGACCTGAAAAACTCCTCTTAATTATTGGAGTTACTAAAACCATAACTTTATACCGATGTCAAGAAAAAAATAGAATTTCTTGTTTGACTATGAAAGAAGTTAATATTGTTTTGACATAACACTGCAAATAGATTAAGAAAGCTCTTTAGAAACCTGTAAAACACTTCTTTTTAAGTGAAGGTCAGGGTTATATAAAAAAATGGGAGTGATTTGATATGTATAGTGCCAGTGATTTAAAGAAGGGTTTAAAGATTCAAATTGATGGCGAACCTTACAATATTGTTGATTTTTCTTTCCTCAAGCCGGGCAAGGGACAGCCTGTATATAAGTGTAAGCTCCGTAACATGATAAAAGGGACTCAGCTTGATCGAAGCTTTCGCTCGGCGGATACCTTCCAGCCTGCCGATCTGGAGGAGAAAAAGATGCAGTACCTGTACGCCGAGGAGGACAAATATTGCTTTATGGATGTGGAAAATTATGAACAGATTTTTCTGACTACCGAACAGGTGGGGGATGCCAGAAGTTTCCTTATTGATAACCTTGAGGTAGAAACCCTCTTTTTCGGGGGGAAACCGATCGGAATTACCATCCCTAATTTTGTCGATCTTACCGTCGTCAAGGCCGATCCGTGGGTTAAGGGTGATTCAGTATCGGGAAATACCAAACCTGTTGTCCTGGAAACAGATTATCAGCTACAGGCGCCTCCGTTTATCGAGGAAGGAGAAAAAATAAGGGTTGATACGCGTACAGGGGAGTATGTCACCCGTGTTAAAGAATAATTTACTGCAAGCAATGTTTTTTTGTTGATTGGCACGCTACTTCCGTGATATCCCAAATTCAATTAAGATAATCAAGAGATCAAAGGAGAAAGGTTATGAATGTCAGGTCACAGTCATCACAATCGATTAAGCAGTTGGTCGAAGAGCAGTTTCGAAAGTGGGAAATGAGGAAAAAAGAAGAGAGTAAAAAGAAAATACCTTCCCCTGTGATAACAGTTTCAAGAGAACCCGGAAGTAATGGTCATCTGATAGCCATGGAACTTGCCAGGCAACTGGACCTTGATCTGTTTGACGTCAATATCATTAATGAAGTGGCAAAAAGCGCCAAAATGAGTGAAAGAGTGGTCAGGACTCTTGACGAAAAAGGGCGTTCCCTTCTGGACGAGCTTGTAAATACACTGGAAAAAGAACGACATCTGTGGGATCATCAGTATCTGAATCATCTCACCAAGGTTTTAGGTACCATAGGAAAACATGGCCGCGCAGTTATATTGGGCAGAGGGGCGAATTTCATCCTGCCGTCTGATACAACCCTCAAAGTCAGAATTATCGCTCCGGATAAGGTTAAGATTAAGAATATAGCAAGTGAATTAGGTATTTCTAAAACAGAAGCGAAGCTGCGCATAATGAATGTGAAATCTGAACGAAAGGCCTTCATGAAAAAATACTTCAACGTTAATGTGGCGGATCCGATGCATTACGATCTTGTGCTAAATACCGCAAATTTGAGTGTCGATGCTGCTGTGGATGTTATAAAAACAGCATTGCACTTGAAAATGTCTGCCAAGTAGCCTTGAACATGACCTGTCCATGAATGATTAAATCCGTCATTGGTGAAAAGGGTGAATGAAAAAAAGTATATGGGAGAAAAATACGATGTGGTTGTTGGTATTCCATCTTATAATGAAGCCAGGACCATTGGCCATGTGGTCAAGGTAGCGGGTCAGGGCCTTTCTAAATACTTTCCTGACGCAAGAAGCATCATTGTCAACTGTGACAATAATAGTCCAGACGATACCAAAGGAGCGTTTCTTTCTGCTGAAACCACTGTCCCCAAAAAATACATTTCCACAGCCGAGGGAGTAAAGGGAAAGGGAAACAATTTCTGGAACCTCTTCAATTTTTGCAAAGAGGTGGATGCCAAGGTTATAATCGTTGTTGATGCAGACCTCCGTTCAATCAAGCCGGAATGGATCAAGCATCTTGGGTGTCCCATCCAGGACGGGTACGATTTTGTCACTCCTCTCTATTCGAGACACCAGTTCGATGGGACTATTACAAATCACCTCTGTTATCCGCTTGTCTTTTCCCTGACCGGGTTCGATATACGACAGCCGATAGGGGGGGAATTTGCCTTTTCACCAGAGCTCTGTTCCTACTGGCTGAAGCAGCCGTGGAATGATATGACTCGTCAATACGGCATTGACATCTTTATGACTCTCAATTCCCTGTTTGGCGGCTTCAAGGTTTGCCAGGCCGGCCTCGGTGCCAAGATCCACAATGCCAGTGCTGCTAAGCTTGGTCAGATGTTTGAAGAGGTAGTCTATACCCTCTACTCAATCATAGCTGCAAATCGGCCGAAATGGATGGAGACCTGGTTACAGCCGGGACAGAAGACCCTGTGGCAGACCGAGCCCCGTGAGGTTAAGTGCTATGGCCCGAAGAAGATGGAGGAGCCCCAATCACTTGAAATAGACATTAGGGAACTTAAGAAAGATTGTCGGGTTGAATATGAGAGATATCACGACCTCGTTAGATGGTACCTGAGCCCTTACGGTTACCAGAAACTTCATAACATGTTCTTGATGGATAATTACGATGTAGACATTATGTTCTGGTCTCAGATCGTCTATAATCTTCTTTACCTTTTCGATAAAGGTACTGAAGAGACAAAAAAAGAGATTATAAATGTACTCAAGCCCCTTTATTTTGCTCGAAGCATCACATTTGACTATCAGACCTGGCGCTGTAGCATCGCCTATGCCGAAAAAAACATAAAAAGTGATGCCATGGCCTTTTTATCCCAGAAACCCTATCTGCTCGGTCTCTACCTGATGAAGGGAGACATCTATTCCAACCATTTAAACAAGAAGCCAAAATGAACACGCTCTGGATACTTGAATCAACCGACAATCCAAAATTTCCTTACCTACTGACCATTAGGCAGGATGGAAGGACGCTTCTTCGTCTGCGTGTGCAGGAACGATGGCCCGGGCAGAAGGGGCATGTGTTCTGCATACGTGAAGAGGATGAAGGATTACACCGGATTATTGAAGAAGTTCAGCGTGTGCCAGTCGTTTCACTAAAGCGATACGGAAAACGCCTCGCTGTTGTCCTCGACAGACCGAAGAACAAGCGTTGCGATTTTCTTTTCCTCACTAAAAAATACAAATCCAAAGAGGGCGAATACGAACAGATATTCTGGCGAACCGAACGTGGATTAAAGGAACGAAAACCCAGGGTCAAACTCTCGACTTACACGAAGAGTGAACTCACAATTACAATCGACTCCGCTGAACGTTACCCTTGGCGATTTCCAAATGACACCATAACGAGAGAACAGCTTCCCGTCGGCGATTACGCATTAAAAGAAGGCAACAGAATCACCGCAGTGGTGGAGCGAAAGACACTTGATAATATCGTTGCCGAATTCGGCAGGATGAGTATCTTCCACCAGCAGTTGAGTGAGCTTGAGGCATACCGGAATTCGGCACTTGTCATCGAGGCCAATTATTCCGACTTTTTAAATCCAGGCAAGATGAAATTTTATCCACCCGCTTTTTCAGCAAAAGCAATCGCTGAACTGCATACATTTCACCCAAATTTACCAATTGTCTTTACCGGCAACCGCAAACTTGGCCAGGAATGGACACATCAATTCTTTTCCGCAATTACAGCCCACGAAGAAGACACGCCGCATCGTAAAGTCTCCGAAGTCATAGCCCGTTACGGAAAAACGCCCGAAACAAGCGGCGGCAGTTACTACGAGATAAGAGAAAACATAGAAACCGAATTTCCACAAGAATTCACCATTGCAATGATGCGAGAAACCTTCCCCGATGTTCCGAAATCGACGTTACAACGTGTATTGCGGGATCTTAAAAAAGAAGGAACCGTACAACCCCACGGCAGAGGAAAAAAGAGCTACTGGTCGAAAACCCTGATTGATGCTGATTAAAGGGAGATTAAGCTTGATAGTCTCGTAAAAAGTCCTTTTTTGTCACCCTGAATTTATTTCAGGGTCTCTAACTTGCTGAAATAATTAGATGCTGAAACAAGTTCAGACCTTTGCAAAACTACAATTTTAGTCATTGCGAGGCACAAAGTGCCGTGGCAATCTTGTGAATTGTCGATATGTTATGAGATGATTAATGGGGACAGATTTATTATATCCCTTCCTGAAACGTATCAGTTCAAAGGACGTTCCCGGCAACCGGCGAAAGACCCCTTTAACGCATGTCTAAACTATTGTTACGGCATCCTGTATTCTCTTGTTGAAAAGGCGTGTATTTTCTCTGGCCTTGATCCTGACATACAGAATTAGTTTGACAAACAGATAAAGTAGGAATATGCTTCTATGTAAAGAATACTTGAAAGGGCAGGTTAATTTAGAAATGTATGCTAGAGTATCAAGCAAGGGGCAGGTTACCATTCCGAAAAACATACGTAAAAAATTGAACATAGAAAAAGAGAGTGGTGTCCTTTTTCTGATCGAGGATGATGAGATAAAACTCAGGGGAGTTCCGGGCTCTCCGTCGGACCACCTGGCGGGATCCCTGAAAAAGTATGCCAGGGAATATGTCCCTCTAAAAAAGGTAAGGAAAGCGGTTCAGGGAAGGATTGCCGATGAAATCGCCGGCGAAGACCTATCTCGCTGATACGAATGTAGTCCTCAGGTATCTGCTGGGGGATCACCCGGAATTCAGTCCCCGTGCCGACGCCTTCTTTCAAGATGTATATAAAGGCGTAAAAAAGGCAGAGATACTTGATGTAGTTATCGTGGAATGCGTGTATGTCATGGAAAAATATTACGGGATTCCGAAGGCCGAGATCGCGGCCAAGTTAAGCGGGATTTTAAATTTCCAGGGTATTGTGAACACGGCTAAATCACAAGTCCTCAGTGCCCTCCTGAAATATGAAGCTACAAATGCAGATATAGTCGACTGTATCCTCGCCGCAGCATCTACCGAATCAAGGGCAGTTGTTTCTTTTGACAGTGATATGAAAAAACTGAAAGCGGTTACTGAATCCCTGTGAACTGAACAGCGAGCGAATTCCCCAACGTCCCCGAAGCGACTTTCCGGAGAGTACTGAGAGATCTGAAAAAAGCGGGCATCATACAATCCCACGGCAGAGGAAAAAAGAGCTACTGGACAAAGACACAGTAGTGTTTATAAAAATGTCCTTAAATGACAGAAATGGGTATTTTTTCTATAAATATTATTGCATAAAAATGTAATTTTGTGATATTCTTCTAAAAATGTGAAGATAATATATCCTTAACCCTTATTTAAGAGGGAAACATGAAAGAATTGCACTAAGACCCCGCCTCTTATCGAAGAAAGACGGGGTCTTGTTTTTTTAGCAGGTTGCGCCTATGCAGGTTGTTGTCAATACACCGGGTACCTTCATCACGCAAAAAGATGAATGCTTTCGACTAAAACAGAAAGAAAAGGTATTCGACATCTCTCCTTTGAAAGTGGAAAGCGTTGTCATTTCCAATCAGGCTATGATTTCCACGCAAGCAGTAGTCCTCGCCCTGGAACATAACATAGATGTAATATTCATGGATTCTTACGGTAACCCCATCGGAAGAATATGGTTTTCCAAGATGGGGAGTACTGCCCTGATTCGCAGAAGACAGCTTGAGGCGATGGATAGTCCACTGGGGTTACAACTTGTCATTGATATGGTGACCCAAAAACTGGACAATCAGGCTCGTTTTCTGAAGAAATTGATGCACGCGCGCCCTGGCAAGGAAGATCATTTTACAACATCGATACAGACCATTGAACAGGCCAAAACTAAACTTTCCTCTGACAATACGGATTTGGGGATCGTTCGCGGCCGAATTATGGGACTCGAAGGAACCGCGGGAAGGAGTTACTTTCAATGCATGTCCGCTTTACTTCCTGAAAAGTATCAGTTCAAAGGACGTTCCCGCATGCCGGCGAAAGACCCCTTTAACGCATGTCTAAACTATTGTTATGGCATCCTGTATTCTCTTGTTGAAAAAGCGTGTATTTTATCCGGCCTTGATCCCTATGTCGGTTTTCTCCATACGGACAATTACAACAAGAAATCTCTTGTCTTTGACCTCATTGAACCTTTTCGTATATATGGTGAGCAAACAGCGGCTTATCTCTTTACAGGTAAAAAGATGAGAGATGAGTTTTTTGACTTCAGCGATCAAGCGGTATCTCTGAATCAGAAGGGTAAACCTGTTGTGGTTGAGGCGATGAACAGGCATCTTGATGAATCGATACGGTACCGCCGCAGGAATGTGAAGCGGCGCCACATAATTCAGCACGAAGCCCACCGCATGGCCAATATTCTTCTTGCCGAAACTGGAGAGAAGAGGCCTGACTGGCTGGAGATAAAGGAATTTTAGAAAACGCAAACCAAATTCCTTTTTGCCTGCATCTTCCCTCTCCTGCTGGACAGGTTGTTCTATCATTGCTTCCCTCCCTTGGTGGGAGGGATTGAGGGAGGGGGATAAAAAGGAAAAACAACAATTCCCCCTTTTCTAAAGGGGGATAAAGGGGGATTTATAGTGTCCGTCCTCATTTGGATCATCTACGATATCTCAGACGACAGAACCCGCAACAAAGTCGCCAAAGAATGTAAAAAATACGGCCTCATCCGGGTCCAGAAAAGCGTATTTCTTGGCAAACTCAAGGCAAACCGCTTTGATGAACTGGCGGAGAAGTGCCTTGACCTCATAAATGATGATGTAGACAGCTTATACCTGTTTCCATTTTGCCAGGAGGATTTCAGACAGATCAAGGTCATGGGGCAGGGGTTTGACAGAAAACTGGTAAATGATGAGGTACTGGCACAATTCTTTTAAGAAATCTGTTGGCTTTGACCTCATCTGTCAAATAGGAGCGATAAAGATACAGAATCCATTTAAAACAGATTACATATAGTACCATATGCATATGGTACTATATGTAATTTCGAAGGTTTTCCTCTTTTTTAAAGAGAGTTAGAAGCAATACTGTTCACTTAAACAATTTATCCCCCCTTTTCTAAAGGGGGGCCAGGGGGGGATTTTATACAATGCAAATCAAACGGGCGGCCTTGGAAGTTTTGAAAAATATAAATGAATTCATTTATAAATTCCGGCAAAAATGTTTGTTCTGAAAACAACCCCCTTCAGCGGCCGTAATGGAAACATGAATATGCACTCCCAATATCCGAAAATCATAACAGAAATAACAGAAAGAGCGCAACGCGACGAATTAAGGCACTTTGATTTGTCCTCTTTTATGTCCGATATCAATCTCTATGATGTATACCAGAAAATCGACAGAACCATGAAATTCTTCTCGGTATATGTTCTTGAGGAGCTTCTTGAAGATGATTTCTGGGAAGACAGTCGTTACATGGATAAAGAGGACGTAAATCTTTGTTCTCTGGTAGAAGCGGAAGCCAGAAAATATTGGGGGGGCAGATCAAGGGAACATCTGAAACTTATTGGTGAACAGGTAGAGTTATTAAAAAACGACCCGGAATATAAGAAGATGAATAATTCCGATCTCAGAGACAGGGTTATTGAGGACTTAAATCAACAAGTTTACCCCGAAGCGATTGAGCGGGTAAAGGAAGAATATCAGTTTATGTATGAAGATGAATGGGAAAAATACTGGAAAAAGGAAGATCCGTTTAAGCCGAGGAAGGAATTCCGCTACAACCGCAAATATGAAATGCCGCCCCCTTTCAATAACTGGGACAGACGAAACCCGTGGCAACAATATTATTTCGCCAAAGATAAAGATGACATTTTCTATTATACACAAGGGGGAGTCGGCGGCAGTTACCAGCGGTATAATCATGGATTTTACGGCCACTTGTTCGCTCTTTTAAACAGAGAAAATCCTGTCTCAACATATTTTTTCATCTATGACAGCCAAAACAATTTTATCTTTCAACGAAAAGAAGAAAGTCTGTGGCTCAACTTTATGGATCTGACCGGAAATTTTAAGATAGATTTGGATGAAAGCCGGGAAATACTTAAGGATGTGAATGAGATAGAGATGAAAAGGCGCTGGCATGAGAGATAAAAAGCTGATGAACGATGAAATTTTGGCAATTTTTGATAACGTTCAAAAGTGTTAGCAGTCGGAAGGTTATGACAGAAGATGAGTTTGAAATCTTGAGGTCACAAACTGTGACCTTAAGATGGGAAGGACGCCAGCCTGCAGGATTTTGAACTGGCAATCAATATCACAAAAGTTCAGAGGGTTTGAAAATAAAAAGCAGAGCAAAAACCCCAGGAAGAGGCTGGAGATAAGGATGGGAATAGCGGTTTGAAAAGAGATGCACAAGTGAAACCAATGAAGATCGAAAAAACGGAATTATGGATTACTTGTAAAAAACCATTGGAATTTCCAGATGGGAAGGCTTTGAGGGGATTCTTTGGAAATTTGTACCGGAACCGACCTGAATTTCATCATCATAATAGTGGAGACAACTTAATTTACAGTCATCCTTTGATTCAATATAAAATAGTTGAGAAATCTGCGCTAATAGTGGGATTAAAAGAAGGTTCCTATTTGTTGAAAGCTGTTCCCAAACTTGACCACATCGAACTCCACCACCAAAACTACGCTATCTTAGAGCAAAAATTGCACCCCAGCACTGTTTCCTGTGGTCTGACGTCGGAACCTGTCCATTATCGGTTTGCAACTCCCTGGGTCGGCCTAAACGAAAGAAATCATGTAGAATATATGCGAATTAAACATAGAAAAGAGCTGGTTAGCAATCTTTTGCGGAGGATTCTGGTCGGCAACATTCTTTCTATGTGTAAATCATTAAGATATGTGGTGGAAAACAAGATTGAAGCCGTTCTTGATTTAGAAGAATGCGCAAAGGTGGAAATAAAACGAGACGTGGAACTGGTAGCCTTTACTGGCGAATTTAAAGTAAATTTTAACATCCCGGATTTTTGGGGAATTGGGAAATCTTCCGCACGGGGCTATGGAACCGTCATTAGGGGGTAAACGCGATGGAGCAGCAAAATAGGGATATTGAATTAACTTTCAAAAAATCAGGACACTTCTGGTTGGATTCGGGTTTGATTGGTCTTGTAAAGATGCTTGAGGAAGTTAAAACTGATATTCAAATTAGCGTAAGTGACGATAAACTTGTATTAAGGGGTCCAAGAGATAATCTGCAATCGTCTATAAAAAAGGCCTATAGTATTTTAGTATCCAATTACTATAACCTATCGACCAAAAAACAGGAAACTGACACCTCTTCATATAATTTTTATTATGACACAGTACAAGATAAGTTTATTCCCTTTCCAAAGAAAAAAGCAGTGGGTATTGCCTCTGTTGTTTATAACAAAGCACCTCGTCCCTCCGTAAGTATTTTGAAATGGAAAGAGAAAGACTGGAAAAAGCAAAAGAAGGAAATAAGTGTTAACGGCAAAAAAATACAACGAACGCGTCCCCATCTTCCCGATACTCATAGGACTCTTCAAGAAAGAATGGATGACTTTTTGGATAAGCGTGGATTAGACATTACTACTTCTGGATTATTGATAGATGGGCCTAATCAAATTCGGCCAAAAGTAACGATTAAAATTGGTGCTGGCGCTTCGAAAGGAAATTGCTATCTCTGTGGGGAACCATCAAATTTATTAGAAGACATCAAAGAAACAGTTTTCCCTCTCATAACCGGTTCAAGCGGGGTACTTTCCTTCAATTCACTGGGAGGCAAACCGGAAAAAGTATGCTGGAAGTGTTCCCTTCTGGGTAAGTTTGTTCCCGTAAATGGATTTTATCTCTCTCAGGGAGAAAATCTGTTTGCTTTCTTGCCTTATTCGACGTCTTTAGAAAAAATGGTGGATGTGTTTGTGCCTTTGCATGAAGCAGAATACAGAGATCCAAATTTGTTTAGGAACTTTGATCACCCATTGGGTGGTTACTTCCAGCGGTCTTTTGAGGTAACATTCGCCTTTCTCTATACTTTATATCGGAAAATACTCTTGCACCAGAGATCTGAACAGGATGATGAAAATACCGTATTAGACTGGGAGGAAATGCTTCATCTAACGACTTCAAAAGCGCCATTGGATTTTTTTGTTCTACACATGGAATCGAAAGGACAGACAACCATGGGCAAAATGGCCTGGCCTTTTAGAGATTCGGTCTACTTTTTTAGATTGATGAATGAAGTTGAACAGACTGGTATTGATGTGCGAGAGGTTATGCGGTTGTATGTTGATTTCACTCAAACGAAAAATGAAAATAAAGCATTAACCCGCAATAGAGTATGCGAACGGATTTTGAAAAAACAGACCATTCTTGATCTTACAGAAGCCCATGTATTTCGGGCGGAGTTAACCTATTTTAAACCCTTGTTAGATTTTTTGATCATTTATGAATCTATAGTTCGAAAGGAGGATGATATGACAAAGGAAGAGCAGGAAACTGCCGTGACCTTGGGTAAGCGCGTTGGTATGGCAGTTGGAGGAGAAGGCAAAAAGGGGGATTTGTATGCCTTGAGAAAAACCCGTACAAAGACAGACTTTCTTGAACAGTTGAACCGGCTACAGTTTAAACTCGGTAGCAGTTTTACTGTTCCACCAGGCGTATATGAAGGAAAACTTACTAACGAAAACTTTAAGGAATTCAAGCCATTTTGTATGATTCCAGCACTCAACAGTTTTAATGCTGCACAATTTAAATCACAGAAGGGAGGTCAATCATGAAAAATGCAAAGGCTTTGACTATTACATATCTTACCCCTGTTTCGTTTGCCAGTCTTAATGGTTCCGATAAGGAGGCGGAAAACATTTCCAGTATCAAGAAATTGAGTCGGGGAACTGAACAATTTCCCTATGGCTCTTCTCAATGGGTTCGCAGGGCATTACGTGACCAGTTGAAAAACCTTGGATGGACTTTGTCTGAAGGTGAAGCAGCCAAAATTGCGAAGGGCGCTGCCACAACTGAACAGAAACCCGACAAGTATATAGATGATGACTTGTTCGGATTTATGGGAACTGTAAAAGGCCAAGCCGCCACTACACGGACCTCGCCTGTCAGGGTATCTCCGCTTGTTTCGCTTAACAAATATGAAGGGGATTTGGATTTTGGCACAAACTATATGGGAGTGAAAGCAGGGGGTAATCCCAATATCTTTGAAACGGAGATTCATTCCGGTATTTATCGAGGCACAGTACTTATTGAACTTGACCGTGTCGGCTGTGGTGATGGATTCAAGGATAAGAAAGAAGAACTAAACTCCCGGGAAAGATCCAAACGGGTTAACAGCTTGCTTGATGCCATGAAAAACTTGTGGTCATCCGGCAGGCAGACACGCTTTCTGGCAGACATTTCCCCGAAATTTGTTGCTGCAGCCATACTTACTACAAAAAACCCAATTTTTTTAGAATCAGTGATTCCTGAAAATGGTGGAGTAAATGCCGTCATATTGGAAGAAGTTTTAAAAGATTTTAAGGACGAAATCAAGGCAGTGGTCTTTGGTGCGAGAAAAGATATGTTTTCTGCTTTGCCAGAAAGTACGATTACAATCGGTGAAGCATTTAATACAATGAAAAAATGGGTAAATGAGCATTACAAGTCTTGAGGTGAGCTTATGTATCTTTTTAAATTGAAGGCTTTTGCTGTTACCGCTTCGTTTCGTATACCTGAATCTCATACGTTCCAGCAGACACTTCCCCTACCACCAATAACCACCTTGATCGGCTTGGTGGGTGCTGCTGTTGGACTGCGTTTTGAAGATGCGATGAAATTCAGAGAGGATAATGAATTGTTGCTTGGTATAATCGGTACTAATCAGGGGGAGTTCAAAGATCTCTGGAAGTACCATAAAATTAAGGCAAGTGAGGTAATATCGGATGTGCTCGTAAGAGAGTACTTAACAAACTTCGAAATGTCGTTGTATGTTGGTTCACAAAGGGATGATGTTGTGAGGCATGTAAGGGAGAGTTTTTTGTCCCCATGTTACGCTTTAAGTGCCGGGAATAGTGACGATCTCCTAAAAATACAGCAGGTAGGTGAAGTAAAAAATACTGATGAAGTCCCTCTATTGGAATTCAAAAACACAGTATTAGCTGGTGACTATTCGGCAAATTTTGATTCGGCAATTGACCTGGAAAAGGTGCCGATTACAGAAACTATCAGAGCGCCACAGGTCTATCTTCTTCCGACAGCTTTCAACTTTAATGGTTCAGAGCGTCGCGTAAGTGAGAGAAAGTCTTTTACCTTTGTAGGTTCCCCGATACGATTAAGAGATCCGATACCAGGCTTTCAAATTGAAGAAGAGGCTATTGTTCTAATATGACTGTATTCTATGCCAAACATGATCAAACCTATCGTCAACATCTTGAGGCGGTGTATGCTGCCTGGAAAGAGACAATCACGGCAAAACACCATCTAATTGAAAGATTGGCTAAAAAATACAATTTCTCTGTAGAGCGCTTTTTGCAGGGCACACTTTTAACTGTTGTTTTTCATGATATTGGCAAGATGACAAAGACCTTTCAGAATATGATGAATGCTGTTCGGACTGATAAAAAGTTAGACTGGAAGAAGAATTATCGGCATGAATTGGCATCTTTTCCCTTTGCTGTTGCTGCATGGAAGGAGTTCAACCAATTATCAAATTTGTCACAAGTTCCCATTGAAGCGCTTGCTGTTGTTGGGCACCACAAGCATCTTAATGCGGATCTCACATCATTTGACAGAGAGGGGAGTGCTGCTCTTCCAGATTTTGTGGCTGGTGGATTAAACGAAGCTTATAACTTTGCAAGAGAAGCATTTTTACAAGAAGGTTGGTCCTTGCCGATGTTACCAGATAGGATTGAGAAGCGGAATCCATATTCTTTACTGGCAGGACTTATAGGCTGGGATGGCCGTTTTGGAAAGTTATTATATAGGGAAGATCCCGAGAGGATTCGGACCCTCTATTTTTTGACAAAGGGCATCCTTCATTACGCTGATTGGCATGGGTCTGGAGGGGCAAGTGTTAAGTATTCAATTACAAAATCTGCGGACGCGCTTATTAAAGACTTAGCCGAACATTGTCGGGGGAAAGGCATATCGTTCGATGGGTTGAGGCCATTTCAAGAACAGATGAGTTCACATTCGGGGCACCTTATTGCTATCGCACCAACTGGAAGTGGAAAAACGGAGGCTTCTCTACTTTGGGCACTCAAAAATTCTAATGAAATGGGTGGTGCTAAAATTATATACCTTTTGCCCACTATGGTCACAGCCAACAATATCTGGAATCGACTCTGCCAGTTTTTTGGCCAAGAAAATGTTGGACTAACGCACTCTACAGCAAGCCTGTTTTTAGAAGATAAAAGAGGTGAAGAGGAAGCTGACCTATGGGAGAACCGCCGTAATGTTCTTTTTGCTCAAACATTTATAAGCCCTGTTACGGTGGGAACAGTTGACCAGCTCTTAACCGCTGGTTTCAATACCGGACGATGGGTTCTCAAGGAAATTAACGCTGCCAATGCGGTAATAATAATAGATGAGGTTCATTCTTATGACGGCTGGACTTTAGGTTTGCTTATTTCCTGTATTCGTCATTTTGCAAGTTTGGGAACTCGATTTTTGCTTATGAGCGCAACATTACCTGCTACACTTGTTAACCTTTTGCGATCAGAGTTGAAAGGTGCGGAGGTGATAAGGGAAAATACCCTGTTAAATGCTAAAAGAAGCACTTATCATTTGGAAGATCGCCAGATTGAGGAAGCGACCGAAGAGATTAAAGAAGCGGTCAAGAAAAAACGAAGAGTATTGATTGTGGTTAACACTGTCCAGCTCTGTCAAGAGTTGGCAGAACGATTCTCTGATTTTTCTCCAATCTGCTATCATTCCCGCTTCATTTTCCGAGATCGAAAAAAGAAAGAAAAGGAAATTGAAGATGCTCAATTTGTCATAGCTACCCAAGTGGTGGAAGTTTCACTCGATATTGATTTTGATTTGCTCTTTACAGAATGTGCTCCTCCTGATGCAATTGCTCAAAGGGCGGGAAGAATAAATCGCTATCGTGATCCAGAAAGAAACAGTCGTGTCTTTATTTTTCGGGCATCGGAAAAGAGTGAAAAGATATATAGTCCTATTAATGATCCAGATATTCTTGAGCGTTCTTTTGACGCATTTAATCACGCACCTGATAACATGTCTGAACAGGATTTAATTCAAGTGGTCGATCAAGTTTACAAAGACTTCCAAATTGAAGAAACAGAGCATTATAACAATGCACTGACGCAATACCAGCTTAGTCAGAGGAGCCGAATGGCAATACTTGACAGTCGACTGGGAGAGGATGATCAGGAAATAACCAGACTTCAGAAATATGAAACTATTTCTGTAATTCCAATACTGTTTAAAGAAGACGTTTTAAAATTAAAACCGCAGGGAAGGCGAAGGTATGAGGTAAAGATCCCGCTGTGGTACGCCATGAAACATAAAATTGAAGAAAGAGGGATTTTGTTCTGTGAAATGGACTACAATGATAAAATTGGTGGAGTCTTCAAATCAAACGGAGATTCATTATTGATTTTTTAATATGGAATTTTCTGTGAAGGCACCCCCATGCTCGGCTTCCTCGGCACTTTTTCCGTCAATTTTGAAATCCCCGATTACTGGGGTATCGGCAAGTCGGTGTCACGGGGGTTCGGAACGATTATCAAGAAATGATTTGGTGTTAGATTAAAACAATCGATAAAATGGTTAGATCTTATAAGTTGACTTCTAAGTAAGGTATTCTAATATTTAGCGAACGCAATTAAAGGAGATACGGAATGAGAAAATTAAATGTGACTATCGAAATATGGCAAAAGGGCAACTTGTACTTGGCCAGTGCACCAGAATTGGATTTCATTTCTCAGGGACAAACCTTTGAGGAAGCCAAGAAAAATCTCTTAGAGGTAATTAAAATACAATTTGAAGAGATGACGAAAATGGACACGCTTGAAGATTACCTTGCCGAATGTGGGTTCATTGTAAGCGGCGATACCATAATTCCGCAGAAAGAAATTGTGGGATTCGAAAAATCGGTAGTTATGGTGGCCTAAAAATGACAAGACTTTTACCAACAGATTACAAAACGCTATTGAAAATATTTCAGTTGTATGGGTGCGAATATAAGAGAAAAGCAGGTTCTCATCACATATTGGCTTTTTCCGGCGCCAAGAGAGCAATTGTTATCCCGGAATATGATGAAATAGATATTGATATTATCAAGAACAATATGCGGACGGTGGGGATGACAAGGGAGGAGTATTTTGAACTTCTGAAAGAGGTATAAACCCATAATGAAGAAGCCGCTGGAGACTTAAATCCTCGATCACTGGGGTATCGGCAAATCAGTATCACGGGGATTCGGGACGGTTGTTAAGAACCAGATTGAACCGACTTAAAACAGGCATATCGGTTATTAATACATGATAATAACCGATGAAATGGTTAAACAAGATATGGGGTGGTTTTTCTACTGTTGTATTGGGAAATAAGGCATATACGCCTGCAATGGATATCAGAGGGTTTATGATGGATTCAAATCAGGGTACTGTCGGTGAACAATTGCCGCTATTTGAGGATCAGTATATGCTGTTAAATTGCGGCTCATTAGAACTGAAAAAACTCAACCTCGAAGAGGCAAAAAAGGCTTTTCAGCGTTATAAGGATTTATATAAAGACGGTGACGATATTAATGATAAACTCAAGATCACCGATTTTTTAATCCAGGGTTTTGCGAATGCACCGGGTGCGTGTCCGGATGAACCTGCCTATTTGTACGGGTTATGGAATTCTTTTGAAGACTTTGTAAAATCTATCCGCTTTGAATCTGACAATATCGTTTCGGAAATCAAAAATTCCTTTTTCCAAAAGTTGCTTGCATCTGTTGATCGATGCAATCTGGCCGATGCACCCTACCTTTCCGACAATATTCCTATGGGCTACGTCTATATGCAGACCGGCAAATATGACTTGGCCATCAAATCCCTTCAGTCCTGCATTCTCGCAACACCGGAAAATGCCACGATTTATGGTTATCTTGGAGATGCTTATATGTTACGAGGCCAAGCGGACATTGCCAGGCAGTGTTATCTGGAAGCATGTTTGAATAGCCCCTCGGATATGGATTGGGGCCATGTGAAGGACAAGCAACTCCTGAAATTGAGAGATCAACTCATTGAAACATTCGACATGAATGAATCATTGGCTTCTGAATGGCTTCCAAGTTATGCCTATATTCAGGGTTTGTTCAAGCCCAAAGCTATAAGACTAAACGAGGAACTCAAAAAGTTTGTGGGTGAATATATGGCTTTGCGAAAGGCGTATTTAAAAGAACCGACACCTGATCTTGAACCGAAATTATTTATCAGGGCCATCATTCTTTGTGATAATGAGACTTTTATGAAACTTATCAAAGGGATCGATTTCATAGATGTTCGCAGGCAGATGAAGGATATGAATTCCTCATTATTTTCCAGATATATGAAGTACATTGAAAGCAGGAATCAACACAAAGGATAAGCTTACATGGCTAACAATGGACCTATAGAAAATATGGATATTGCGGACATTGGCAATAGTGGGATTGAGTCTTCGATAACCGCGTCTGACATCCTTGAATATCTCTTTTGTCCAAGATTTATTTATTTTGAAAATTATCTCGACATTCCACAACATGAGGAAAAACGTTTCAAGGTTCAAAAGGGGCGGTCTATTCATGAGGATAAACAGAAGATAAATCTGGATTACTTGAGAAAGAAAATAGGGTGTGCTGACCGGAAACGTTCGGTTTACCTGTCATCTGATCGAGGTATCAGGGGTATTGTCGATGAAATTCTGTTTCTTGATGATGGAACTGCAGCACCTCTTGATTACAAATATGCTGAATACAAAGCTCGAACCTTCAGGAATCATAAATATCAGTTGACGTTTTATGGTCGGTTAATCCGGGAATATTACGACGTGCCTGTAAACAAGGGGTTCATTATATATACGCGAAGCCGGAACAAATTGATCGAGGTAACTATTACGGAAAAGATGTATAGCGAGCTGGATGCTATAATTAGTGATCTTCGTAGTGTAATCCAGAGAGGTATTTACCCAAAACCGACGAGCTATAAGGCACGGTGCGGCGATTGCTGTTACGGAAATATTTGTGAAAAGGTGATTTAGCGCGAAAAACAGAAGGATACATGGGGTTTAACTGTACTTTGGTGGGTGGAAAAATGGGGATTTTAAGGTGTGTAAGAGTGATGAATGTCTGGATAAGTGTTTATGAAAAAATCTACAACTGCTTCTTTTCAATGATGATTCAGGGAATCCACTATTGAAGAGGAGATTCCATTAAAACAAGGATTGAAACGTGGAAACCGTGCTGGGTAAAGTGCTTCCGGCCGGATTGAAGAGGAGATTCCATTAAAACAAGGATTGAAACTATAATTGTATGAATGGATATGAACTTTGAATTATGATTGAAGAGGAGATTCCATTAAAACAAGGATTGAAACAAGAGTGAAGGCGTAACAGAAGCCGAAGTTCAGGCATTGAAGAGGAGATTCCATTAAAACAAGGATTGAAACCCTTTATGATCTTAATAAAGGTCTTTGATCGCCAGCATTGAAGAGGAGATTCCATTAAAACAAGGATTGAAACAAAAATATCCCTCGTAGCTTACGAAACACGGGTAAATTGAAGAGGAGATTCCATTAAAACAAGGATTGAAACAACAGATGACTTAGATCGTAATCAAGTGTTAGCGGATTGAAGAGGAGATTCCATTAAAACAAGGATTGAAACCATGAAAAACTCCCTAAAACTATACCACGTATAGGCATTGAAGAGGAGATTCCATTAAAACAAGGATTGAAACTAACCGAGTATCTAACCTTATAACACAAGGAGACAATTGAAGAGGAGATTCCATTAAAACAAGGATTGAAACTCAAACATATATCACTAACATTCAGCAAGTCATATATTGAAGAGGAGATTCCATTAAAACAAGGATTGAAACACAGATAACGCTACAGGTCAGCGGGGAATTAATATGATTGAAGAGGAGATTCCATTAAAACAAGGATTGAAACCCGG
>JAUSPI010000021.1 GCA_030655775.1 Syntrophales bacterium | reverse complement strand
TTCCCGCTCAGTTTCCCAAAGTTTTAATCGTCTTCACCCTCTTCCTCAACTTCTTCAATAGCGGGAAGAAAATCTTCGTCCTCATCAGGCGCTAGCGGCAATCCATACTGTGTCCTGAGCTCCTCAATTCTATTCAGGGGCCTTTCGAGTTGCCGCCGTCGGGTTGTTGAAAGGGATTCGTTTTTCCTATATCCAGAAAGTTTCTACATTGTACTCATGAATATTGCTATCTTTTGTTACAAGCAAGAAATTATTTTGATTAGCCTGGGCAACCAATAACCTGTCAAATGGATCTTTGTGATAATCAGGAAGCAGGGTGGAATCAATCATTTCGGAAGCAGAAGGTTCAATCATTTGCATGTTTGTATTGTTCATTATTTCATTTTTCCATGCAGTTACATTTGACATTGATATTTTGTCCTTTTTTACTAACAAAGCAATTTCCCAAAACGATATAGAAGAAACATAAAGACGGCCCTTTTTGGCTTGGTTATCGAAAAAGGTTATAAACTCTTCCGAAACTGATATTTTATTATTCCAGAAAATTAGAGCATGGGTATCAAATAAATAAGTCTCCTTTTTCACACATATTCCTCCCAGATATCTTCAACAGGTTTGATAAGCTCTTCAGGCGCAACCATAACCTGAGGCTTAATAGTCATTTTATCTCGCCAATCTGTTTGGTGTGTGGGAACTAAACGAGCAACTTCTTCTTTATTTCTCTGGATTATTATGGTTTCTCCCTTTGATGCCATGTTTAAATAATCGAACAAATTATTTCTTAATTTGGTTGCAGATACTTTAATCATTGCAAAATCCCCATTCTTTATTTTTTTGGGTATATGCTCACGGTCATTATTCTATGTACATGAGCATATACCCCTAACAATATATTGTCAACAATTAAATTAATCCTTTATCTCTTAATATCCCCTTAGCTTCCTGTCCCGACATCCTTAAATAGATTGCCGTGGTTGTCAGCGCAGAATGGCCGAGAATGTCCTGTACGATCGTAACGGGTACGCCCGCTCTTAACAGCTCAATCGCTCTCGTATGTCTTAAAATATGTGGATGTGCTGCATCTTTTGGTATATTTGCAATGTTCGCCCTTTCGTAGAACACACGTCTGAAGTTGCCCTGATCCAGCTTAAAAATATTACCTCTTTGATCCGGAAACTCCGCAATATAGGTGGCAATCTCGCTCGTTACGTTTCCCGGTACAGGAACGATGCGGGTCTGTGGTTTTGAGTTATGCTTTTTCAGCGTGATGAGCCTGATTTCCGTGTTTCGGAAGTCAATGTCTACCTTGTCGTCAATACTTAGCACCTCACCGATCCTTGCTCCCGTGTATCGCAGAACAAGAAACGTCAGCCAGTAGCGGCCGCGGGATTTTCTCTTTGCTTTTGTAGGGCTGGTATCGTACCACTCCTGAAAGACGTTGGTTAGAGAATTTACCTGGCTTTCAGTCAGATATTGTATAGCCGCTGTCCTTGCAAGAGGAAAGGAATTGTATTGTACTACATTTGCTAATGTCACGATAATCAGCTTTCCTCAAAGGGGTTTTCTATTTTTACACCTGCTATTGTCTGCCCCCTATTCAAATCTTCCGTAAAAAGGACCCTGCACTTGGAGTCAATGGCGGACGAAATTATCAAGGCATCCCAGAAGGAGATTGTGTTCTCTTTTGAGACATTGATGGCTTTGAGGATTGTATCTGTTTCAACAACTTTAACTTCCAAGGACAAAAGACTCTCGATAACTTCTCCTGCATTGTCCGCAGAAAGTCTTGGCTCAAGTTTCTTTGTGAGAACGACAAACAGTTCTTGGAGCACCTGGGTAGATATTACCATGCGTCCTATCGGCATCCACCGGGAGATGAGTTCCTTTGCCTGCTCATTCTTTTTTGGACTGCCCTGATCAAAAGCATAGGCCAGAATGTTGGTATCGAAAAAAACTTTATAGCTCATAGAGGTCTTCTCTTTCCCATTGCTCAAGTTTACCTCCATAAGCATTACTAAGTTCCAAGAATTTTTGAGCGGACCTGCGGAGCTGCTCTTCTCTACCCGTAAGATCGCCCAGGTATTCCCTTATTAAGGCATTGAGTGATACGCCCTTCGTCACAGCATGTCTTCTGGCCTTGTCCAGGAGGTCATCGGGAACGGAAAGAGTAAGATTTGCCATTTTTATCTCCTTTCCACATATTAACTTATTTAACACATTAACACATAATAAACACAGAAACAAGTAAAAAGAGAAGCCCCTACCTATTTACACGATTTCTTTTAAGGTTATCGTGTATTTTTACATAATTTTCTTTATCAAAAACCGCCTTAAGGGGATGGTTTTAACCCTTATAAAGGGATTTTTACACGATAATTGGTATTTTCGGGTAAAAAGGATTTTTCGGTTGTCATTTTCATTGTTCACCACCCAAATGGGGATTCTGATCAACAATGGTTTCTTCAAACATGTCAACTCCGAATAAACATTATTTGGTTCGGACTATACTCCGAACAATTGTGCCTATTTTTTATTGACGTGGGCAGGCGAAGCCAGTAACAGACCGCACCCGCCCTGTGTAATTTTCTAAATAAAGCCTTTAAAGCTTCTTCAGGTTTTTCCCCGCCTTGAATTTTGCGGATTTTGCAGCCGGGATAGTTATTGCCTCGCCAGTCTGGGGGTTCCTTCCTTTTCTTTCCGCCCTCTCCTTTACACTGAAAGTTCCGAATCCGGATAATGCAATACCGTCACCGTTCTTCAGCACTTCTTCAATTGTTTCCAGAACGGCATTTACTGCCCCTGCAGCATCCTTTTTTGTTAAGTCCGTTTTCTCTGCTACCTTGTCAATCAATTCTGCTTTTGTCATAAAATACATCCTCCTTGCTATCTTTTATATTCCTGCTGTAAGACTCTCCCCTCGAGAACAGGAAGTGTCAGAGTAGGCCATTTATCCTCCAGAGTTTTGATCCAACCTATGATCTCATCAGTATTTACTCTTTTTTCTCTCAATTCCTTCAAGATGAGAAGCTCAATCTTAGAAATAGAACCTATATTCAAATCCCGGGTTGCTATGATTATCTTAGCCTCATCTTCGGTTGGTTCTGTATATCTTGTAAAGTCACATTCAGAGAAAAGCGGTTCTATGTCCGTTCTTTCAACCGACCATTCTTTAATCTTTTTATGTAAGTCATGGCTGATTTTTTTGGTTGCGAAATACATTGATTTTGACTTTTCTCCATTGCCGGGCGTTTCTACAACTGACCAGACTGCCATATATAACTTCCCGTCAAGTTTAATGTAGTTGGTATTTGCTCTTCGTCTGAGCAAAAAAACATTGTCACTTTTATCCATAACTACAACAGCATATATCGGATCAACAAAAAGACTGAGACTTTCAACTGTTAAAGTGCGTATATCGAAGCTGGACAGCAAAGAAATAAATTTAAGCTCATCATTGGACGTAACAAGTATATTGACAGGTTCAGGAATCATGTGTGATGCTGCTTCTTCATGAAAAAACATCTTAATCAGTCCTCGACCTTTATAAGGATTGATAGATTGATCGTCTAAAAAATCGGGATTAATATTTAAAATCGGCGCTATCTGGCGGAGCTTATGCCGGGAGAGGGTGGAACGGCCACACTCAAACCGTTGGATTGCTTGTCGTGTTATTCCCACCGATTCTGCAAGAATATACTGTTTAACTCCTGTCAATATTCTTGAAAGTCTAAAAAGCTCGTTTATTTTCATATATGTTGGTTTTCCCTGATTGTATCAATTTCAAGGCTTGGTCAGAGCCAATTTCTTCTACACGTATTTCTTTCATGATTGTAAGTTCCAATACCGTTAAAGGTTCGATGTTCATATCTCTCTGCTTTCTCAGTTGGGCCAATTCCTGCTGTGTAGGATCAAGATAAGACATAAATTCACATTGCGAAAAGAATGGCTCAATATCCTCCCTTTCAACTGTCCAGGTCTTAATCTTTTTATAAAGATTTGTATCAATCTCCATATTAGAAAAGTATAACGATCTTCCTTTTTCCTTAATGAATGGAAACGTGAACGATATTTGTCTGCACAACAGGTCGCCGTCAGCAATAACAAAATCTGTTTCAGACTTTTTTCTCAACAGGAAAATATTATTATCCTGATCCCTGATAGCAACCGCATATACCGGACTTTGAAACGGCATTATGTTTTTAATCCCGGCAACTAAGCGCGGGGATACGACAAGAGATATAAATTCTAACTTAGAATTAGCAAACATGAGCGTAACTATCGGTTGAAAAGTCGGATCGAGAAACTTTTCAGAAAAGAACATTTTGATCAGCCCTTTGCTGTTAAAAGGGTTCTTTGTTTGGTCAACAACATATTCAGGATTAATGTCCAATGAAGGTGCTATTTTAACCAGGGTGACTTTCGATAGTTTTGCCAACCCCGTTTCAAATCTTTGCAGAGAAGATTGTCTTATACCTGCTTTAGAAGCTATCTCTTGCTGCTTTTTGCCTCTGGTCTCTCTGGCTATTCTAAATATCTCGTTTATTTTCATATATGTTGGTTTTCCCTGATTGTATCAATTTCAAAGCTTGATCAGAGCTGATTTCTTCCACACGTATTTCTTTTATGATTGTAAGCTCCAGTGCTGTCAAAGGTTCAATGTTCATAGCCCTCTGCTTTCTCAGTTGGGCCAATTCCTGCTGTGTAGGATCAAAATAAGACATGAACTTGCACTCGGAGAAAAGCGGTTCAATATCCTCCCTTTCAACTATCCAGGACATCACCTTTTCATGAAGATTTTTATCAATTTCCAAAGCGGCAAAGTATAACGACCTTCTTCTTTCTTTAACGAATCGAAGCGTAAACGACATTTTGTCGTACAAGGTACCGTCAGCCAGCACATAATCTGTTTTTAACTTTCTCCGCAGTAAAAAAACATTGTTATCTTCGTCCTTTATGGCAATGGCATATATGGGATTTAAGGAAAAGTTGAAGTTTGTTCCCTTGAAAGGTAAATCGAATTTGGATATCAAGGGAAGAAAGGTCAGGTTATCGTTGAATGCAAGGAGCGTATTGATTGGTTCAAGGATGCCATAGGAAACCATGTCCTCACTGAAGAACATTTTGATCAATCCTTCACTCTGAAACGGGTTTTTTGTCTGGTCGGTGACATATTCAGCGTTAATGTCCAACAAGGGAGCAATCCTCAAGAGAGTATTCTTTGACAGCTTTGCCAATCCGGCCTCATATCTTTGTAATGATTGTTGGCTAATACCAACAACAGCTGCAACCTCTTTTTGCTTTTTCCCACCAAGTATTCTTGAAAGTCTAAAAAGCTCGTTTATTTTCATATATGTTGGTTTTCAACCTCTATAATTTCATTTTTTCCAGATATCCCCTGGCATCCTGTGGGAGAACTGCCGTATAAATCAACGTACTAACTATATTGGTATGTCCCAACCAGTTGTTTAACACAAAGGGCGGCATACCGGCCAATGTTGCATTTACCGCAAACCCATGCCGAAAAGCACTTGGATGTCTTCTGCCCTTTTCTATACCCGCTCTTTCCGCTGTTTCTCTAATAATCAGGTATGCCCGCACCCCGGAAAAGGCAAATATCTTATCCTTTTTCCTTATCCTCTTATCTGCACAGTGTTTTGCTATATGGTCTGCCAGCCCTGACAATATAGGAATTATCCTATAGTGTGACGTGGGCTGGATGTATTCTATTTTTAAAAGTTCCTCTTTTGCCTGCTCAAGCCTTTCCTTTAACATTGGACTGGACTC
>JAUSPI010000020.1 GCA_030655775.1 Syntrophales bacterium | reverse complement strand
GCGAAGACTGTGCATAAAAAGAAGGAATTTACGGTGGGCTACCCATTCAATAACCCTGCAAGGGGGTGGTACACTTTTGCTTGACTACAAACACTACGAAAAAGCAGGAAATTTGGTAGGTAATTCTAATTGTCGCCGGTAGGTATAAATAATTGTCGTTAATCATGGTGAGCAGTATATTAAGAGAAACTCTGCTTTTTTTAATGATCTAATAATGTCCTTTACTACTCTATATTTATCCTCTGCATTAGTTATTATCGCTTGCCTTTTCTCACAAAGTCTCTGATAGTAACTACTGTTTCTCTCGAGTTTTCTTTCCATAGCATATTGTTTTTTTATTTCCTCAGTCAATTTAAGGTACCCTTCAAGTTCAACGCTATCTAGTTCTACAAACACCGGATAATAATTATATGGACAAAGAAAAGTTTCTCCTGTTGCCGGATTTATCTCTGTTAATGCCCTTTTTAAAGAAAATTCATAAACCACTTTTCCAAAATAATCCTTGATTATATCACTACCCTCTTCATCCATATATCTTTCCGGGGTGGCACTTAATCCCAACCGATATTTAAAAATTGGTAGTAATCCTTTTTGGAAAATATCGGCTCCAACCCAATGTACTTCATCGCAAATAAGTAAAATATTTCCACCTAATTCTGAAATTATCTTAATAAACTTGTCGGAGCACAAAGTATTATAGGTTGTATAGACTATGCAATTTTCAATGCGATCTCCGTTAAAGTCAATTGCCTTATCAGCTAGATGATATGATAAAGTGTCAAGTTTTTCTCCGAGGATAAATGTTAAAATATTCTTTAAAAGAATACTTCAATAGCACAAAGGAGGAAACATGGCACAAGAATATTTGCCCAAGGATTATGACGTTTTTTTAGGCATCGATGTTGACAAGAAAAGGTTTTCTTTTACCGTCAAGGATCATAGTATGATGAGTAAGTCTAAAACCATACCATCACAACCACAACAGCTGTATAACTATGTCACTAATCAATTCGCCGGCAAAAAGGTGCTCTTTGCTTATGAAGCTGGACCCACCGGGTACCAGCTTCACGATTTCCTGTCGGCCAGGAAGCAGGACTGCCTGGTCGTATCGCCGGCATCTATCCCGAAAGCCTCAAACCAGAAAGTGAAGAATAATCGCATCGATTCCCAAAAGATCGCCGAGGAGTTAAAAGCCGGGAACCTGATACCCATTCGTGTTCCCCAAGGCGCGTATCGTGAGTTGCGGCACCTGGTTAATCTTAGAGAAGATTACGTACATAATCGTAAAGTGGCCAAACAGAGAATAAAAGCGCTGCTGCTCTATGTCGGCCTGAATTCAGAGATTCCCGATGTTGAACAGAACTGGTCAAGCAACTACATCAAGACGCTTAAAACTCTGCCATGTTCTGACGCCGTGCGTCAAAGAATAAACATGCTCCTGATGGATCTTGAGTACGCCCGTAAGCAAACATCTTCTGTTATGCGGGCACTGCGGGCCCTGGTTAAGGACCAGCCGGAAATTCAAGAACAGGTGCGCCACCTGGCCTCCATCCCGGGCATCGGCTTTATTACCGCGGTCACCTTGCTTGGCCGTATCGGCGACCCCGGGAAATTAAAGAATGTCAGAGAGTTGTCGGCTTTTATCGGTCTGGTGCCGACCGAAAATTCAACCGGCGATGATGTCAACCGCGGCTCCATTACCCGTCTGGGCAACCGCATGTTGCGTTCACTGCTTATTGAAGCTGCCTGGTCAGCGATACGCAAGGACAGCGAACTGAATCAATTCTACGGTAGAATTAAGAGCCGGCACCATCCGAAAATCGCAGCCAGAAAAGCGATTGTTGCCGTGGCGCGCAAACTGACACACCGAATCTACTGTGTTTTAAAAGAGCAAAGGCCGTACATTGTCCGCTGAAACGTTTTCAGGTATATTGACTGTTTATCGGAATCCGGAGCCCGTTCTTGGGGGACGCCTCGATAAGAATCAGAGCTTAAACTCAGGCTCGATTTTTAGACAGAGACCCCCGAGAAATTTCAACGAAAGAATCAAAGAGTGTGGTCCTTAACTGGACGCCACGGATAACAGATAGTTCGGGTTCGATTCTCAGTTGCCTTGAATACAGAGATTTACCCGTTGGCTTGACACTTTACATAACAGACTCTTAAGCGTGCTCCAGGAAGCCGGCGGGTATTCATACGGCGCCAACGGCACATTTTCTTCGCCTTTTAGCTTTATTCCCAACGGTTCAAACTCCACGTAATCATCGGGCCAACCAATGCTCCAATCAGAACCAAATCTCGTTACCGCTTCCACGCGGGACTTAACCATTTTGTCGACATTGTAAGTATATTCGCGATAACTTATTCCCGCCATGCGCACATCAAATAATTCGCTCTCGGCAAAGATGGGCACCCTTTTCGGAATACCAAGATTAACGCAGGTTTTGATATCGTCTAATACACCGGAATAAGCCATAAATCTCCTTCCGTATAAACATGAAAACCGAAAAACGTTCTTCTTTATCCAGCCAATGTTTTCTAAACGGTTACGGCTATCTTTTCCGGGGATATGCCGTACTTACCGCGCAGCCATTCCTGACTACCGACCAGGGAAACGTAAATATCCGGGAAAGCGATACGCTTGAACTTGATGCCGCTGACATTACTATCCGCCCGTACCTCCGCCACCGCGCTCCCCATACCGCCGGAGAGGTTATGCTCTTCCACGGTGATGATAGCGCCGGTCTCCCGGGCGCAATTTTTAATCATCTTGACGTCTATCGGTTTATAAGTATGCAGCGCTCCCAGGAAACTGCAGTAGAGCAGACCTTTTTTGTATAACGCTTTGGCGCGCTCTTCAAAGAATCTTATCCGGCACATCAACCGGAACGCTTCCAGCAGTTTTTCCCTAACCAGCAAATCTTTCTTTTTTTCCATTCCCAAAATTAATCTTTCGGTCTTTAAACTTCATTTAACCTCAAAAATGCGTGAAAAACGATAATATTCTACTCTGAAAACATGGAAAACAGTAAGCTATTAGCGAAAAAATGCTACAATAAAGGTCGAATAAGTTCCATCACACAAACTTCCCTAAAAGGGTATTTTGTGTGTTATGCCAAAAATGCCAAAAGGAACTCAAAAAGTCCATTTTTTCCTTCGACGAAACCCACATTACCCACTTTGGTGGGATGTGGTTGATTCAGCGTTTTTGCAAGTAACTCAAATTATGTTTTGTAGTGTTTTCAACGATCTGCGGTCAAAAAATTGCGTTTTCACGCATTTTTGAGGTTTAAACAGGAGGTAACGGTTATCGCTGTAATATGCATTTTATCCCCCACAATCACTACCCGCATTGTACATCCTCCTTCCCGTAGAGGCGCTCCATTTTTTCTAATGCCGCAATCGTGGCCTTAACCTCGCGATTTGTCCATCCCTCATGAATAAGTATTCTAATTGTATCCCGTAAAGCCCCTTCGGCGTTTGGACAACAGCCCGTGTAGTCTATTTTTTCCGTACGCTTCATAAGACTCCACGGCAACTGAGAGTTCCCGAATGTACGCCGGTGCTTTATCCACGGCTGATCATATATTAATTCCACGTAATAAGCACCGGCAGGGATACCCTCTTTATTCAAAGCAGTCACGCACTTTTCTTTGCTTATTTTCATCTTGCTTGCGTCATAATAGACAAACACGAACCAATGCGCCGATTTTGCTCCTGGAATCGTTTTCCGAAACCGGAATGCCTGTAAATTGCGCGTGCCTTTCTCAAGCGCCTGCACAATTCGTTCCCTCTTGGCAATCATACCGGCAAGCCGCTTCAACTGCACCCGTCCGATCGCAGCCTCCAGATCGGTCATTCGATAGTTTAAGCCCAAACGCACGTTGGCGGACTCCTCACTGTTGAAAGGCTTGCCGCGATCGGCAAAGCGCTTCGCTCTCCAGTAATACTCCTCGCTGTCCGTGACAACCATGCCGCCCTGGCCTCCCGAGGTCATATGTTTAATACACATCAGGCTGAACGCCGCCATATCTCCGAAAGTCCCGATGAGCTTTCCATTCAGCCGGGCGCCGGGCGCCTGAGCGCAATCCTCAATCACCTTCAATCTATGCCGCCGGCAGATTGGCATAATAGCTTCCATGTCGGCCGGGTGACCGACGAGATGAACAACTATCACTGCGCCGGTATGTCGGGTAATGCGTCGCTCGATTGACTTCGCCGAAATGTTCAGCGTGTTGTCTTGCACATCCGCAAAAACAGGGATACACTGCTGCATTAAAACCGGCGCAATAGTTCCCGGATCCGTGATCGGCGGCACAATCACCTCAGTCCCCGGCTCCAACTCCAGGGCGGCAAGCGCCGTGTGGATCGCCGCTGTCCCTGAGCTGACAGCCGTGGCGAATTTGCTGTCGAAATACGCAGCAAATTCCTTTTCGTATGCATCGACCTCTAGGCCGGCATACCTCTCAAGGTAAACGTTGCCTTTACGTATCGCGCGGTCCATGACGCGACACACAGCCCGTCTTTCCGCCTTACCCAATGAAATTCTAACCGGAAATTTCCTCATCGTATTATCTCTCCTCTTAAAATTTCAAGATTCGCTTTGCATTATCCTTCACAATCGCCTGATATGTTTTCTTATCCAACCCGATGTGTTTGAGAAATTCAATAATCGGCGTTTCTTGCCCTAACCTCAAATAGTCGGTGCCAAAGAGAAGCTGCTTTGCATGCCGCTCCAGAAAAGCCTTGCCAAATTCCGGATCGCGGCTAATCGCGTAGTAACCGCTGTTTGCAGAAAGGTCTCCATAAAGGTTGGGGTAGATAGAAAAGAGGCGGTCCAGTTGGCCGCCGGGAATAATTTTCTCTTTTGGATAACCAGGTTTCGCGTCTTCTTTGGTTTGGGCGAAAATTTCGTACCAAAAAACCGCGTGCCCCAGAAAAATAGTTTGAGGATACTTCTTGAGCATCTCCTCAAAATGCGGCAAACCAATTTCATCATAAAGACCGTTCAACTTGCCGAAATGAATGGTTATGGGCAAACCGAGTTTACCGCAAACCTGGTAAATCCTCTGCATTCTATTATCATCAACCCGCATGTTAGCCAGGACTTCGCCAAAACCTCTGCATCCCTGGTCAACATACTCCGTTATGATTGGCGTGGGGTCCCAATTACCATCGTTGGTACAATGTCTTGGGTCAACATTGCAAAACGGGATAATCCTGTCCGGATACCGACGGTACGCCCGCAGGACTTCTTCCGTAGTTACGTAATAGTCCAATTCCTCCGGATTCTCTATCGGCAGAACTACCGCTTTTTCAATTCGGTTCCTGTCCATAAACTGAAGCAACTCTGCCGGCTTCAGAAACCTCTCGCCATACATAATCCTGCCGATATGTGTATGTATATCAATCATCCCGCCTCCAACCCTTTGTATTTTTGCTTCTTTTTTTTAATTTGGGGAAGTATTCTTTCTTCAATAATCTTTCTCTCTCCGTCTCCGGAGACCCCAGGTAAAACCTGGCATTAAACGCCAATACCTTGTCTATGATTTTTCGCATATAATCAACCGGAAGTATATAATAACAAACATAGCCTATGCTATTACTGATATTATATCCAGAAATCACATAACGCAGGTACTTGTCGCTGGCATTTGCAACCCCTTCAGCCCGCATGATATAGTCGGCATACGTGTCTATGAATGGGCAATAGATATTTCGACTGATTAGGGGGTCGACTGTACAATGAACATAGAGAATCTTATCACCCAGCAATTTCCTTGCATCCCGGACCATCTTGTAAGAGTAGAGTATATCTGTAGAAATCCCATCAAAATAAATTCCATTAAAATCATATTTTTCCAGTACGCCCTTCACCTGCTCCAAGAAATCCTCTCCTTTAGCCATAGAATAGAATGGACTCATATAAGGAATTACTTTCATCCCAAGAGAATGGGCTTTCTTGATAATTCTTACCAGGTCTTTTTCATCTACCGGCACATAGTCGAAAGTGCAAAAACTGGCATCCTCGTAGAGATCTTCCACAGTCTTCCTTGGCTTACCCGCTCTCGTAAGTTTGCCGTGCCAGATTAACTCGTCATGTAAAACCAGAACATTGGCATATTTTCTTGCCTCTTCTATCATTTCATTTGTCAGCGGTGATGGCGGCCAATGCCCCAGGCAGCCATGGTGAACAACCCTTTCTTCAAAAGATTGGGCATAGTTGAATCTCCGAGGGGGAAATACGGAAACCAGGAATCGAAAAGACTTATCCAAACTATAGTTGATTTCCCATTCCTGGGATGTAAAATTGGTAAATTCTATATTTCTTAAACCTTGATAAGGATAGAACCCCACCCCTCCGGTTTCATCAATTAATAAAATGTGGCCGTTTTTCTGGGCGCTGTAGTCGGGCAGAAAATTCCCTTGAATTGTAATATTCAGTTCATTCAAGCTATAAACATCCAATAGAGAATCGCTGTTTATCTGCAATCTTGTGTATCCCCCTCCGCTTCCTACTACTTGATGGAGCACACAGGTGTTCTCGTCTTTTTTTTCTACGCTCAAGGTAGAAAAGGAATGATCGAAACCAACCGTAGCTATCAAACGCTCCTTATTGAGGAGTTGATAGCAAAGAATTTCGCCTTTTTCCTTAGATTTATCCAGGATGTATCTTGCTCCAGTAGTAATTACTGTTATCCTGCCCTTTTCTTCTTTTACGCTTTCAACCTTCATCTCTTTTCTAATATCCATCTTTGATATTCTCCTTATTTTACTTATTTAATCATTAATTTAACCATTATATTATTATACTTCAAAAAAATGTTCTTTCAAATGACTATTTATTGCGTTTTTATTACTTCGAGGTCATCGAACCAGACAGTACCGGTTGCTTCAGATAAATCTAATTCTATCCGGGTGGAGGCAGCTTCTTCAGGCACTGTTATACTTACGGTATATTTCGTCCAATCAGTCGTGCCGGTTATAGTAGGACTATACACGGTTGGGCTTGAGATGTATTTTCCATCTCTACTCAAAAAATATACCCGCAGATAAACTCCGTCACCCAAAACATTTTCGGTCTTTATGTATCCGGAAAGGGCTATTTTAGTACCAACGGGGATACTTAAGCTCTGCCAAAAATAGCCATCGTTTT
>JAUSPI010000019.1 GCA_030655775.1 Syntrophales bacterium | reverse complement strand
TGAGGTTACTATTGTGTCTGATTTGATCAAGGCGCCTCCTCCAAGAGTAGCCGCTAGGGCAGGAAAAATCTGCGACCTTATCGCTGAAAAAGCGCCAAACGCTATTGCCCCACATCCACAAACGAATCCCACGGGTCCCTTCAGTATATCGTTAACGGCAATATCGTAAACGTCATACGCGAATGATCCAGTTACCGGTGCGGTTACTGCAAAAGCATCCGGCGCAACCGCCATTACCATTGCTCCCACTATCAGAGCGGGAATAAGAATTTTGTTCTTTTCAAAAATCTCGTTAACTATCATAATCTTCTCCTTTTTCATTTTAATTACGACCTCTTTCTTGTTTTTCACCTAATTTTAGGGCACGTTCTATCTTCTCCATATCAGCACCTACTATAACCTCTCCACCTATCAATAATGTCGGAGTACCCCGAATATTTAAATTGGACAGGCTCTCCATTTGTTTTTTAACAAGATCCTCACCTTTTTCAGTAACTGTAATTTTATCGGGTTTGACCTTATCCAGCTTCCCGGACATCACCTCATTGTAAGCCGCTTCCCCATCCGAGGCCGACATAATGTATTCCGCTTTCTTCAGGGATTGCGGATGAAAAGAAGCGAACAGCACGAACCGAGTTGCCTTTTTCTTAATTTCGGGCCTTTCAAAATACTTGCTGAGCTTTCTGCAATAACCGCAATCAGGATTGGTAATTTCGATAACCTGCATCTTTCCTGATCCAATTTTTAACGCATTCTCCAGGTCTATTTTCTCTACCTTTGCGGCAAGAATCAGGTTGCGCTTTTCTGCAGTCAGGTTCTTGCCTTCTTTCGTCATTATTTCTCCGAACAGAAGATAATTCTTTTCAGGGTAGAAATAGATAATATTGCTGCCCGCTGTAACCTCATACAACCCGGAAATTTCAGATTCCCTTATGCTGTCTACCTTCATCTGCGGATAGATCTTTTTTAATCCAGCAACGGTGGGAGTTCCTGTAGCAACTTCATTGTTGCTCCTATCCACCGTTGCCGGTGCCCTTGAATCACTTATTTGGTTAAATGTCTGATTAAAAACAAAAAAGGAAACCAGAGCAAGCACGCATACAACCGAAACTGCCAAAGATATAATCTCAGTTTTTTTCATAACAAAATTCTCCCGTCTATTTGTAATACCTCTCATGAATGACCCTGTTACCAAGATCCTTGTATTCTGATGTGATTTGCTGAATGTCACGCTTTAAACTGCCACTCTGCCAGCTGTGGTAGGTGTACCAAGCACCGACCAGCAGCAGAAAAATCACAATTACAGCAATTATGTGAGCCGAACCACTCTGATTAATTTTGTTGAACATGTTTACCTCTATCGTATATGAACATCAGTGCCACTATTCCCGGAAGGTACCCAGCCCAAGATATTTCTCAATGTCAGATTCCATATCAGCCACAACTTCCTCAGTAGATATCGTGGTCTGTGAAGATACATTCTTCTCTTTACGGGGTTTCCCGTATGTATCTCCGCGTGTTTTACTGTTTTTTTTCTTGCCCTTCCTCAGAACAACATTCAAAAGATCATGTGAGAAATCAGTTTGAAAAAATTTCCGAAGCGCGACACTTATAACGTAACTTCTGTATCTGGAAGGAAACTCGGTAAGTCTGCGGAAAACTTCCTCGTCCAGGATTCTTATCCGCATCCTTCGTAAAAAATCAGACATTATTCCCGGTGTTCTCGATCAGCTTTAAAAATCCCCTGGCATTTGAGTATTCGGGGTTATGCGGGACGAAGGTCATATCGGAATACTTTTGGGGAATATAATCTCTTACATAATGAGCGCCGCCACCGCTGAGGATAACTTTATCCGCATCCTGTAACCTCCCTGCCATTTTGGATTCCATCTCAATGAACAGCCACTTTGTGTATTCAGCTATTACTGTTTTTTTGAAACCGGACAAATCCTTCTCCTGTCCATAAACTCTATATTTACCACTCAGCAAAATATCGTTTGCCGCTGCTTCGGACAGGTAATAGAGATCTTCGGTAGCTTTTAGCCTGGCAAGAACCTCAAGCGCCATTTTAGACACCCCTTGCCCGTATAGAGTATCTGAGTCCCCTCGCGTCACCTTGCCTTTTTCAACGGCGACCATATCTATCGTGTTAAAACCAATATCTATTATGATTATATTTTTGTCTGTATCCTCGATAACGCACCCATCAGCATCAAGACGGTAATCGGCCAACGTGCCGAATCCCTGCGGGTAAAACCTCGTGGCAAGTTCGAGATACTCGCCGTTTACCTCAATTCTCTTCATAATCGAACTCATCTCATCTACATGGGCATTATTGTAATAGGAAAGGGGTATGCCGAGAGACAGTTGATCGGGAACATCAGCGTTTCCTTCCCTGACAATTTCGATTGCCTTAAATGCAAAAAGAGGGGTAAATTTTTTCATGAAGTCGAAGCTCCGGGCAGAAAACGCTCCGGTCTTAGCTGCCTCGCCTACAAGGTACCTGGACCCGTTGTATCTGTATTCTTTGTTTTCTGTAAATCTATCTAGGCCCTCGTTGTCCGGAGGGGCAAACTTAATCGCTGTTGGAAACTTGAAGCACTGAAAAGTATCTCCATCTCTAAAGACGCCCTTAACATCTCCATAACCGATATCGAGTCCTAATTTTCTTAATTCTGTCATGTGGGGTTAGACCTCCTTTTTCTCAACTTATTTTCTTAATCCTATAATAGTCAAAAAACTACCCTTCTGCTTTATATGAACATGACTGCCACCATATCAAAAACACCAAAGGGCTTTTTTTGCGCTTTTCGGGTCTTTTTTCGCGCTTTTCGGGTCTTTTTGGAATGTTCCGGGATGTGGAGCGGCTAAAGGGGGAGCTGATGAAAAATATGGGATGAAAAATGTCTAAATTTTGTTTCGGGTTTTTCCTCGGGGTAGCTCTCAAAACAAGGATCGATTGAGATAGAATGTTCTGAAATTTTTACCACTGCGTGAAAGTAATTATACTACTTTAAAATAACGTTTTTATCCCGGTCCTATAATGTACTTATAACTTCTTTGGAGGTAATTACCCTACTTTTTGAAGTCAAAATCATCCCGGTTGGCTGTGCGGCGACCACTAAGAACGGAGTTCGTGTGGTCGCCTACTAAACTGGCTTGCTGAATCTAAACTGGCCTATTTTTGCGGACACTAAGAAGCTTGCTTCGTGTGGCTGCACACGAAACTGGCTTGTCGTTTCAATCCTAGTTTCAATCCTAGTTTCAACCCTATGAATAGCTAAACTATCTTTCAAATGGACACCTTTACTGTCTTTCTAACGTCATTTTTAGCTTTTTGCCTCATTCTCCGCACCGTGTCTCGCAATTTTTGATCAAGAGGGATCTTAAAAAGTGAACCCACTTCTTCTTCCACCATTTTCGCATACAGCCATTGACCGTCACCTTGTTCGTAATGTTTTTGAAATCGTGTCAAGATATGTCTTTCTAATCTGTTCAACTCCAATGTTTTTATCAGGGTGAGCCGCTTTTCTTTTGTCTTTTGGGATAATTGCATTCGGAGAAATCCATCGTCTCCCCACATCTTGCACAGAAACATGAGGCATGGTTTATCGGATTGCTCAATTGTCTTGCCGATTAAACCCTTCCTCCGCATTCGCCCAAACGCTGCAACAGGGATGTTGTATATCCTTGCGGCCTCTTTATAATCCATCTTCAGTCATCCCCTTTCTTTGTTTCAATCCTAGTCTGTTTCAATCCTATAAATAGTTAAGTGTGGGAAACAACTAATCCTGCAAATAGCTGACTTATTGATTTAATATGTTCCCTGAACAGCATCCTTGAACTTATTCTGTGCAACCATGAGACGGTTATGCTCAGTTATAAGATCACGTCTGACTTCTTTATCGTGAAACCTTCCCTGCTTTACCATTCCAGCCAACTTTTCAAAGAGGCCGACGGCTTG
>JAUSPI010000018.1 GCA_030655775.1 Syntrophales bacterium | reverse complement strand
CGTTTCACGATACTCTCGTTTGGACCGTGGACTCATGATTATCCCTCCTTTTGGAAGTCGATGTTCGGTAACATCGAATTATGAGTCAACGATCCCTTTTTAGCCACTCCTTCGGTAACATTTAATATGAGGCAATTCGGGAGCGAAATAAGACCTTGACAGAAATTTAGAATGAGTATAAATTACTTCGTTGTCTTGAGAAATAAGCTTAAATGTTTACAAAATCTGTAAACATCTTGAAATCTAACTCCGATGGATTTCATAACATGTTAATTTTTAAGTGAAATTGAAGTTACATGCGGTTAAGTGCAGAGAACTTCGAAAAGTTAAGGGATAGCACTATTACATTTGTCAGCTATGCTTGCTGTGCGTTTTAATGGAAGTTTCAAAGGTCTTGTGCTTTGGGCCCATAGCTCAGTTGGAAGAGCCACCGGCTCATAACCGGTAGGTCCCTGGTTCGAACCCAGGTGGGCCCACCATCTTTTGGTGAGAGCTTCGCAGAACTAACAAAAAGCCCTATGAACTGAACAGCGAGCGCATTCCCCGCTGCTTGCGGCGGGGAGCTTCAATATAATTCCAAAAGCGATAGACCTTTGAAAAACTGAAAAATATGGTTTTTTGAGGGTGAAAAAATGTTCTGAGCATTGAAAAACTATTTTTCAAAGCTTTCAGCGAGTTGATATTTTTTTCAATAACAGTGTAGGCAACCGCCCACAAGGCGATACTTACAGACAAGGAAAAATTTTTCCATGTTGTGTGCCCCATTGCAGGATGAACCCCAGGTCGAGAAGATGTTTTTAGCCTCTTTTTCAGGTAATGGATGTCTGTAATAAAATAGAAAATTGTGTGAATGATTGTATATGGCTGATATTAAGCAAACATCATGTTGTTCAGGAGATTCTCGTTCCGTAAAAAATGCACCAATTTGGTGCATTTTTTTTTTGTAAATGAGTCGGAGTCGTAAATGAAGGAGGGAGCTTATTGAAGAAACAGATATTATTATTAATTGAACTTCAGAAAAACGATTTAGAGATGAAAGATATAAAAATGAAGAATCAGAAATTGCCGGATAAGATAGCCGAACTTGATACGGAATTTCAGAGTTTTGAGGATAAGGTGGGGGAGGAAAGGAGAAGATTTGAAGAATTAAATGTGATGCACAGAGAAAAAGAGGAAAGCCTTAAAAGAGGGATCGAAAGTCTGAAAAAGACTAAAAATAGATTGCTGGAGATAAAAACAAACAAAGAATATCATGCTATGCTTAAAGAGATTGAAACTGTCGAGGGGAAAAACAGCGAGATCGAAGATGGGATTATTTATATCTTGGAAGAAACAGATGTCGTAAGGGAAGGATTGAAAAGTAAGGAAGAGGAACTGAACGCTTATCGTTTGAAGTACGAAAAAGTAAGAAGTGAGATTGAGCAGGAAATAAATTCCGTCGATTCTGAACTGTTAGCCTGTCATAAGAAAATTGATGATGTTAGGGGGGAAATTGATAGGGATCTTCTCAAAAAATATGAAATTATTAAGGAAAAGAGAAATGATCTTGCCGTGGTTTCGGTGTGGAATGGAGTTTGTGGTGGATGTCACATGAATATTCCTCCTCAGATGTACAACGAATTGCAAAAATTTGAGGATTTGATATTATGTCCTAACTGTAATAGAATTATACATTGGAGTGATATAGATAAAAATTAACATCTTTTAGTGGTGTCGGAGTAGGTCAGATGATCGCTGGTTCGGTTGTGCAATGAACTTGTCCTGAATTTGTTTCAGGATTCAAGATAGTATGCCGGACTGGAGGAAAGTCCGAGCTCCACAGGGCAGGATGGTCGCTAACGGCGACTGGGGGTGACCCTAAGGAAAGTGCCACAGAAAATATACCGCCCGGTAAGATTGGCCGTGTCCATTATACTGGGTAAGGGTGAAAAGGTGAGGTAAGAGCTCACCAGTTTCTCGGGTGACCGGGAAAGCTTGGTAAACCCCATCTGGAGCAAGACCAAATAGGAGAACGTTTGAGAGTAGCCCGCTCGAAGTTCTCGGGTAGCGTCGCTTGAAGCAACAGGCAACTGTTGTTCCAGATTAATGATCATCGCCCTCTTTCGGGTGACCGGGAGGGGGAAACAGAACTCGGCTTACGATCTGCTCCGGCACACTTCAAGAAAATAAGCATTCAGCGTTCAGCTATCAACTGTCGAATTTGAACTAAGCCATTATTATCGTTTGTGATTCAAACTTGCTGAAGAACCCGGAATATGGACGTTTTACCAATGATATGAATGAGGTGAAGCGTGTGCTTATATTCTGACAGCTCAATACTTGACAGTCTCGTAAAAAATCTTTTGCGAGTGAATTCGAAGAATCACGTAAGTAATTTGAGGATTTTGGGAAAAAGATGATGATGGTAACTGGTGTTTAAAAAATCTAATTGTTTGAGTGCATAAGCGCGAGTTTTAGATTTTTAGCTGGCAACACCAGCATCCCCAAAATACTCTCTGAGCGAGTAAAAATGACTTTTTACGGGTGCATCAATACTTCCTTTGAAAAGAAAAGTTATGACTAAAAAATCCCCAATGATCTGCATTTTCCTTATTGGTTTGTCCCTCATGTTTGTGGGGAAGGGTCACACTTACGATGTTATGCAGGCAATGAGGGTGGCTGATAGTTATCTTAAAAGGGGACTTGACCTCGAAGCAATTGGTGTCTATCAGGATATTGTAGATAATTCTAATGATTATGACATACAGGCAAAATCGGTGTTAAGGATAGGAGATATTTACAGTTATTTTCTGAATAATGATCATCTGGCGCTGGAAAAATATTCTATTGTGAAGGAAAAATATCACAGGAGCGAATATGTTGGAAATGCTTATTTCAATTCGGGGATGATCCTCTACGAGAAAGGAAAGAATAGAGAGGCGTTGGAGCAATTCAGGAAGTATCTTGAAAGGTTTCCCCGGGGGGAGAGGAGGGGTACGGCCGAATTTATGATCGAGACCTGTTCAAAGCCTTCCACCATGATCAAGAAGGAAGATAAAAGAGAGACTTTCAAAATATCCATAGATGAAAAGATAAGGGTCTTGATCATTGAAGGTAAGAAGGAGATTACTGTAAGCTGCTCTACCCCATTTATGGTGAAGGATTTAAATGGAATGAATACACTTTTCAGATTACCCTCCGACCAGATTGCTGTTGTAAGGACACACAGTAAAACCATAATGGTAAATGATGCTGCCTTGCCCTCCTCCACCAGCAGGTTGGTTATATTTCCATCTGAAGAGGGAATATTGAAGGTAAACGGTAAATCCTACAGGGGAAGAATCAGGATACAGAAGAGCACAGATGGAGGAGTGGATGTTATTAATGTTTTAGGATTGGAGGAATATCTTTATGGTGTTGTACCAAAAGAAATGTCCCCACGTTGGTCGTCAGAGGCGCTGATGGCGCAAGCAATAGTGGCAAGAAGCTATGCAGTTTATCAGAAGGAGAAAAACAAGAATAAAGATTATGATGTTTATTCAACAACATATTCCCAGGTTTATGGAGGATATGATGTGGAATCTGAACATTCTAACAGAGCTGTATATGAAACCAGGGGGAAAATGCTTGTTTATGATAATCAGCCGGTTTTGGCCTATTTCCATTCAAACAGCGGTGGACAAACCGAGAATGCAAAGAATGTATGGACGGCGGATGTTCCCTATCTTAAAGGGATTCCCGATAGCTATAGTGCAAAAGCTCCAAATTATTTATGGACGTTGTTTTTGGGCCTTGATGAGATAAAAGGTGCCCTGAACAAACATGGTGTTGGCATTGGTGACATACATGAAATTACCACTCCAGAGGTTAGCCCTAGCGGTAGGGTTAAGAGAGTAAGGATATTGCATAGCGGTGGGGAAAGTATCCTTACCGGCAATAACTTTCGTATCAAAGTAGATCCTACAATGATTAAAAGCACTCTCTTTACCATGACAAGAGAAAGGAACGGGATTCGTTTTGACGGCAGAGGGTACGGCCATGGTGTTGGGCTCAGTCAGTGGGGAGCATATGTGATGGCCAAAGAAGGGCATTCCTGCAGGGATATTTTAAAGCATTACTATTCAGAAGTAGACATCCGGTAGATAGGAACCAGGAGCCAGGAGTCAGGAGACAGGAGTCTGAATCTCCATTTGCATTTTAAATTCTGGATACTGAATCCTGACTTCTGGTTTCATGGCAGGTCTTAACCCAAATTCATGATTTGCGCCCTGAAAATTGCCGAAATCTGGCAGGCAAGAAAACATGATATGTTTAATTACAATACCTTACGATTGCAGGTAGCCTGAAACGTCATTTGTAGTGCCAGAAAATGACTCA
>JAUSPI010000017.1 GCA_030655775.1 Syntrophales bacterium | reverse complement strand
TTAATTTTCTGGGATTAGCTGAGAGTTTCTTTGCGTGGAGTGGAGACGGCTAGCCTGTTTTGGTTGGTATATATTTACTATTGCAATACTTCGGGGTATTATGCGGAATATGAGTTATAAGTTAGTAAACGAAATGATAAGAAGAAACTAGTAAATACGCAAAATAGGAAATTAATCCTTGTATTTAAAAAAGTAAATCCTTTATAATAGAGATATATGGTAGTCCTTGCCATAATCCCTACTATAAAAGAGCCTAAAAATGCAAGGCAAGGTTACCACAAAATCCACATTTGATCAACTGTTTGAACAATCTACAGGAGGCCCCGAATGAATAAAGTCTATCCCAAAAAAAAGCGCGGTTCTTCACATTGTATCCTGGCATATACCACGTTTTTCATAATTCTTATCCTTTTCTCCAGTATTTTAAGCGGCTGCGCCGAGCGGAAGCAGGCGCAGTTTTTGCCGGAAATTGCCGTTATCGGCGATACCAGGCTTTCTTCACGCACAAATGAGAGCTTTTTCGAGGTGTACCGTGAAGGCGACTGGGTCCCCCTGATCGTAAAAGGGGTAAATATCGGCACTTCTCTGCCGGGAAGACACTTTACCCAGTTTCCCATGAGCAGGGAAGTGTATTACAGCTGGCTGAAGCAGGCTGCCGAGCTCAATGCCAATGTCATACGTCTCTACACGCTCCTTGATCCTCTTTTCTACCAGGCATTCAAGGAATACAACCGCTCGGTAGAGCCTGCAAAGAGGTTGTGGCTCCTGCAGGAAGTCTGGCCGGAAGAAAATGTTCCCGAGGATAACTATTTCGATCCCGATTACATGGAGGAGTACAAGCAGGAGATCCGCCATGTAATTGACGCGCTGCACGGCTCAGCAGAAATACGGGCGCGAAGGAGCAGGGCTTTCGGTTCTTTTCAGGCTGATATCTCGCCCTACCTCCTGGGCCTGCTCATAGGCCGGGAATTGGAACCGGAAGAAGTGCTGCACACCAACGCTGTTAATGAAGATATCAATTTATATGAAGGCCGTTTTGTCCAGGCCGCAGCCGATTCCAACGCTACCGAAATTTGGCTCGCTTTGATGTGCGATTATGCCATGGAGTATGCGCAGGAAGTTTACGGATGGCAGCAGCCGGTTTCTTTCGTCAGCTGGCCGACCCTTGACCCGCTTGAACACCCGACGGAGTGGGAACCGGCCAGCATGCCCTATAACGACATGGCCGAGATAAACCCTGCTCATTTTCAAATCGGCCCTGACAACCTGACCGGTTTTTTCGGTTCCTACCATATTTACCCCAATTACCCTGACTTCATGAACAATGAACCGGAATACGATAATTATCTTGATGAAGAAGGTATCCTACGTTACGGAGGTTACCTGCGGGAATTTATGGCCGTTCACCCTCCCTATCCGGCGCTGGTTGCAGAGTTCGGCATGGCCACCGGCGTGGCGACAGCGCATGTCCATCCACACGGGCTTGATCACGGCGGCGTATCCGAACAGCAGCAGGGAGAAATGATCGTGCGCATGTTCAAAACCATCCTCAGGGAAGGGTATGCGGGAGGTGTAATATTCGAGCTGATGGACGAATGGGCAAAAAAAACATGGATTACTGAGCCGTACATGGTACTTTTCGAGCGAAACGTCTTCTGGCACAACGCCCTCTGCCCGGAGCAAAATTATGGGCTTGTGGCCATGGAATCAGCTAAAATGCCTTTTGTTGGGACAGGCCCCTTACATATCCAGGATGGCGTCCCTGAAAATACAGCAGAAAATGCCGGCCTGCCGGGAAAAGAGCAGGAAGTGCCGGCATTAACAAGCCTCTGGGTGGACCACAATGAAACCTATCTTTACCTCGGGCTTGAGCTGGATGCAGGCGAAAAAGCAGGGCCGGGCAGCGGTGAAGTTACCAGCCGGTTCTTTCTGCCGCCGGGCACCGGCCTGCTCATAGGGCTGGATACCAAGGGCCCTGATCGAGGAACCCGTAGCCTGCCCCTTGAAAAAGAACTTTCCCCCCATGGCCTGGAATTTGTTATTGTTATAACGGAAAACGAGGATGCGTGTTTACTGGTTACCTCGTCATATAACAGGTCTACGCACAGCTATTCTTCTCCGCAAAGCGAAAACATGGCAGGTAAAAACGATGAAAAATGGGAAACCATCCGCCCCCTGGTCAACAGGGAGCGCATATCTGAAGACGGCACTTATTTCCCGGCCATTTACAGCAACGAGAGTATCCTGACGCGGGGCAACTTTTACCCTGAAAGGGAAAATTATAATTCCCTGGCCTTGTATTACATGAACGAAGACTCGGGGAGGTTAGAACTGCGCCTGCCCTGGGCGCTGATCGGTTTTTCAGACCCGTCTACCCGCCAGGTTATTGATGATCCCCGGAAGTACGGGGAAAGCCCCCTTCGCGATACGCTGCAAACTACAACGATTCCCGGGGTATCTATCTGCGCTCTTTCTTTTTCCTTTGACGCTGTCGGGGAAAAAGGATTTTCCTGCCGGGATATAGACAGCATTGTCCCTGGTGAACTGCACGGGGCACCCCTGGACTACCTTCCGCGAAATCCTGCCGGAAGCGGCTTTTCTTTAAATCTACCGTTTTATACCTGGGAATTCTGGGAAGAACCGTATTACAAGAGCAGGCAGAAGGAGAGCTTTCCGATTATCAAAGATTTTTTTTCGGCGCCGGACAGCTTCTTTGTAGATTACCCAAAGAGCGAAAATAAAGCAGACGCACCGCAAGAAAGTCCCGAACCACCCGTATTGCCGCCCCCGGATACATCCGGCAAGATTACACTGGCTTTTGACGATGGCTGGTTAAGCGTTTTTACAGAGGCGAAACCCGTCATGGACAGGTATGATTTCCGGGGGGTTGCCTACATTATCACCGATCTGGTTGTCGAACCGGAACGTATGTCCCTTGGACATCTAAAAATATTGCAAAACGCGGGCTGGGACATATGCAGCCACTCCAAAACACATCCTTATTTTTTGAGCGATAATCTGTCACCAGAGCTCATAGAAGAGGAAATAAAAGGCAGCAAGCGGTGGCTGGTTGAAAATGGCTTTACTGCCGGGGCGCAGCATTTTGCTTCTCCGGGCGGAGAAGTTGACGATTTCGTGCTCAGTCTTATAAAAGAACATCACACCTCAAACCGCATAATCATTGAAGGAATGGAAAACATACCTCCTAACGATCCGTTCAGGCTAAAAATATTGAATGTTATCAACACCACGACCTCGAGACGGTCAAGAGCTGGGTTGAGCAGGCAGAGGAAAATGATGAATGGCTAATCATGCTTTTCCACAGGATTGAAGAACCGGCTGATTATGATACGAAGGTAACTCCCTCAACCTTCAAGGACATTATTGATTACCTGGCAACGACGAACGTTGAAGTTGTTACCATGTCAGATGTGTTTTGAAAGTGCCCACTTCTTCAAGAGAACCGCTGGAGAAATGATAGTATCCAGCTTCATTTTCATTAAAGCTCTTCCTTCTGCCTTTTTGCCAGGTGTTTGCCCCGCCACACCAGCCATCCTGCAGCCAGGGCGGTGATAAGCCAACCTGTGTATACAGCGCTGCTCGAACCGTATCTCATACTGACGGTGTGCCTGCCAGGCGGTAAAATTAACAGGACCAGGTTCTCATGCCTGTATGCGGTGATGGGTTCACCATTAAGATAAACATGCCACCTGGGAGTATGGGTGACCGATATGACCACCGCCTCTTCTTCGGCGGATTCGTATTCAAATGTTAAGCCGTGGTTACTCCAGGAGTGCTGGATGGTTTCGAAAGGTTCCGGCACGTCATTTTTGCGAGGTTTCCCGAAGTCAAGAATCGTTTCCAGCAGCTGCTGTGCTTCATCCCTATGCTCGGGGACAATAAGCCTCGGCACATGCAGGCCGATAAAGTAAGCTTTTCCTCCAGGCAGCTGTTTTGCCCCGATTACTGCAAAAGTGAAAGCGCCCGGCCCCTCAGTATAAGTTAATAAGACCTCGTCCAGCCCTGTGTAAATCGCCCCGCTTCCTTCTTTTAAGTTTATCTTTACTTCGCTGTCGTAATAAGGAAATCCTTTTTCTGCAGCGTCAAGGGTTATCTCCCCGCTGACGCTTTTACTGAAGTGCCTGACCCCCAGTAATTCGGGAACCTGTGCGGACCAGGACAGATCAACAATCACTGTTTTTCCACGTTGTGTCCACTCCTCGATCTGCTTTTCCAGAGCGGCTATATTAAGCTTTGGAAAATCGTAGAGATAGATAACCTTGAAAAGGTTGATATACTCCTCCGGATAGTCCAGCGGATTTGCAAGGCGCCCCTCCGTTACCCAGGGGAAGAGTCGCACCACGTGAAAGCTACTTCTTCCGATCACGAGCACGTCGGAGTTTAGCTCCATCAGGTAGGATGAAGGACGGTTAGAAACCAGAACGGAAAAGCCGTCACTTTCAAATCCGCGCTCCCACCCCTGCTCAAGGAGGTAAGCGGACATTTTTCGCAGGTACTCTTCCCTTTCATCAAGAAGGGCTGACCGCACATTCCAGAGATGCCAGTTCCGAAGGATATAATTCAAGAAGTTCTCAGAGTAAGCTGTATTGTGATTGATCAGGGTGTATCGGTGGACGGTGCCCTCAACATTCCAGCCGTGCAGCATGTTGAAACCATCCCTGACAGGAAAAAAGGCCTGTTCACCATTTACAAGCGGCAGCGCGGTGGCTAGGCGGCCTTTCTGGAACGGATGGGATGACGCAGAAGGCACTTCATTAATATATTGCTGTATTTCACGATATTCGTGGGGTGAAAATATTGGAAGGTAGGTAGAGGTCAGGATGATGAAAAGCACGAACACTACTGCAACGGGGAACCCAAACCATGCTGACAGGCTAGGCATCTCCACACCCCTGGAAACAACACGGGAGATGCTTTGCACGAGAAATCCGGCCAAGATTGCGGCAGGAAGAGCTGCAGCATCAAGAAAACGATAGGGTATCAACCTGTCACCTAGGGGCAACAGCTGATAGATCGGGTTGCCCGGCCCCAGAGCCAAAGAAGCCGTAAAAACGAAGGAGATAGCAAGGCCGAGCCAGGCAAATCGGTCTTTCGTCCTGGTGAACCAGAGGAATGCCCCCAAAAAAGCCAGCAGGAATAAGGCGGCATGGGCAGAATGGGGAGATAGCAGCTGTCCCAGGGATAGAGATTTCAGCTCCATGATTTCCGGGGGCAGCCAGGGAACGCCCGGTGTTTCCCACTGGGTCGCTCCCGGTATGGACCAGAAAGCGGTCAGGGCCAAACCCACCAGGGCGGATTCTGCAATAAGCGATAGATTTTTCCGAGATATCAGGGGGCTGCACCCCCACACCAAGAAGAAAAGGGCTATGGCAACAGCGAGAAGGTATGCCTGCATGTTGTGGGAGAGGATCAGCAGGGCGACAAGGATGGACGAGGAGACCCAGTACCTGCGGCCTCCCTCCCTGTAGAGGCTGATCTTTACACACACTTGACACCGCGGACCACAGATTAGAGATTACGGCGAGGAATTTCTCGGTTCTGTGAAAATTGCATACATTTCTGCAGCTGTGCTTAAACGTTGCAGCCCGCGCCATAACACCTGGGTTCCTGGCGCCCCATCGCGTTTCCGACCTAAATGCCCGCCCATTTGTCCAACCATACGTATGGCTTCCTCTAGAGTCGGTGGTGTCTCCGGTGGTTTAGATTCTTTTGTAGTATAGCAGCAGAGTGCCTTCCATTCTACATCGCTGAAGAATACTGTACAGGGTACCTCCGGAGTTTCCCTGCCTAGCATTGTTAAGTGATAGATTCTCCAAGCGACGACCATATCAATTCCAATACATGCTTCAAGGCGATCAGCTGTTTCAAGCTGGCGATCACGAATACGACAACCGCTTTTAAGCGTTCGATGATATACTTCAATGCCCCAACGCCCGGAATACCATTCCGCTCTCGTCTTTGCGTCATCCAGAGTGTGTACTGGAACTGTTGTAAGAAGCATCCATTCTATGGGATTAATCTTGTCGGTGTCGTCTTGCGTATCGGGATTCTCGCGCAGGTACACAGCCCAAACAGTGATTGGCAGCTGTGTTGCTAAGTGTTTAGGAGGAGTCAACTCTACTTCCGCAAAGCGCAACTCGACCAAAGCATCTCGTGCTTTCGTCGACCCACGACGCGGTATATGTATTTTAAGCATCCCTTCTACATCGCAACGGATCATGTGATCCCACAGGTGTTTTTGCTCCACCTTTCGATTGCGACTTTTTTCGGCTCGTATCAGAAGCTTTGGGCCTTCCGGATCCTTGGTTGCCTCCTGTAGTAGTTCATAAATATCAGATTCCCGATCTCCCATGCTGACCAGCATCGTATCAGGACACAGTTTCTGTATTTCGGCTACTTTTCGGAAACTACTCAGCCATTTTATACTCTCTTTTTGCTCGATCGGCAGAGATTTTCGCTTCTTGCTCTTCTGTGTATTCTCTGGATCACGAGCCCAGCATTGGGCGTCGAGCACACCAAGGGGAGTCCCGTTGTCGGTAAAGGCCAGCGTATCATGCATGATAAGACCCAGACCACCACTTTGCTCACCACTTGTGGGACCCAATCCTTCCGTCATCGGGTGTGTATTGTAATCCAATGTTGTGGTGTCTTGTGGCGCTAATACGATCGAGTGTTCCTTGATCCGCTCGATTGTTGCTTCTGTGTGTGCTGTTAAGAGTACATCCATAGATACCGCCTCATTCTGAAAGAATCGATATGCACCGATAGTTTTTGCGTTAGAACCACAGGCTTCTGGTATACTCTTCTCGCAGTTATTGTAAAAATCCTCTGCGATGGTGTAAAGTCTTCGCTTTAGCCGTGGATCGAAGAGACGAGCGGATCCGAACTCTTCCTCGGCCCAACTTGTTGGTGTTTCGACACGGGGCACTGTTCCAAGTTTGGGTTCGACAGCATCATAAAGAATATCCTGCCAGTCGGCACATAGTGGTCGTAGGAAGATTCGTTTTGGAATACCATCACGGCGTCCAGAACTATCGCCGACCAGAGTCCAGTTTGCAGCCTTGTAACAAGTGCCGTCAAATCGAGTTGGATCGACGAATGTTTCTACTAGGACTGGACGTATGGCATATCGTTCTTCCCAATCGTTCGGCAAGCGATCTAACGCCAAAGATAGAGCATGTGATGCCAAATTGGGCACCTTTACCGATGGTATGATTAAGAAACGAGCATTACATAGTACCTTGTCCAAATTGGTACGTCTTGCAAGCTCTGTCCAGCCAATATATGTATCACGGGCTGCTAATGCCCAGGAAGCAGAAGTAAAGGCCAGGGCTCCAATTGGTCCAAACGATGAACTCACGATGAGATAGCGTATTTGAGCACCACAAAGAGATTGAGCCCCCAAATAATGGTGAGTTTCAACAAGCGATCGCCAAACTTTGGATTCATGACAATACCTGCTCATAATAGGCTGAATAGAAATAGAGCCTAACTCAGCCAATGAGCAAGATATTTCAGGAACGTCAACACAAAGCACAGGTTCAGCGGGTTGATTAAACGAGTACGTTTCGGATGACACTGGCAAGTGAATGACATCACGCTTGTCGAGTTCAGACAAGGCCTTTCGGCAACTCATCTCTTTCAACTTGCCATTAGGAGATCGCCAATTCTGACGTTGGCAGACCCGCTGGGACAATTCACGACGCGAAATTGTTGGCTCTGCATCGACTGTTTCCCCAATGTATGCAATTAAAGATTCCGGGAAATTGAGGCCATGGATTTGCATGGCTTTATCGTACCAGGAAATCACCCCTGTGT
>JAUSPI010000016.1 GCA_030655775.1 Syntrophales bacterium | reverse complement strand
TTAACACTACAACGCCGGTTGTTGTGGTTTATGTAGGATGATTCTTTAGCCATTTTTTCTTATAAGAGTTTCTGGATTTTTCTTTGTTACGCCGCTGCTTCATAAACCAGGCGATCACGTCTTGAGGGCTCCATGTGATTCTTGGGAGAACCACCTCCAAGAGCCTTCGGATCTCAGGAACAGTGGCCGACACACATTTTTTTTCCCCATTGCAGCTGCACGGCCTTCAGGAATGCAAGAGCAAGTATCGAGAGTGTGATATGGTGATACCAGCCCCGATATTTCGTCAGTTCATAATGGTCGAGACCGACTTCACCCTTGGCCAGCTTGAAGTCAACCTCGATGCTCCAGCGCTGACATCCTGCCCAGGCCATTTCAGAGATGGAGACAGTTTCCGGAGCGTTGGACAGGTAAAACTTGATCTCTCTATCTCCTGTTTGCAAAGACCTCCTGATCATCAGCCAGGAAGCCGGTCCCGGTCTCCCGTTCCATTTTTCAAAGACCCGCAGGCGAGCAAATTCAAATTCCTGCGGCCCCTTGTCTCCTTCACGCAGGCAGACTCGCTGCCATTGATTATCAGGAATAGAAGAGACGAGAGACGATGCGGTCACGGCAGGCGGAGATCCCTCCGTCGGTTTCGGATGCTTCGGTTTTCTTCCCCGTCTGCTCTCCATAACCGGCGGCACTTTCCAGGCAGGGTCGTCCGTCCAGATATGAGTGTCGTAATAGACTTCAAAACAATACCATTTCCCCATACCTGCAATGTGCTTCCGAAACTCATGGGCATCCCCGTAGGCACAGTCGCCGCTGACCCACTGAAACAGCAAATGGCCTCTCTCGTTGGCCCTGTCCAGCATCTCCATGGCCAGTTCAATCTTTGTTTTGAATCGAACACCTTGAGGGATACCCGATCTCTTCCTTCTCTCCAAGGCGGTCTCTTCAAACCACTGAGACAGGATATACAGCCGCCGATCCGCCAGGGTATGACCATGAACAGACGCATAAGACATGAACACCCCAACCTGGCAGTTGTCCGTCTTGCCCATTGTGCCGGAATACTGTCTTCCCACGCCCGCAGATTTATCACCCTTTTTGGGAAAGCCCGTATCGTCGAAAATCACAACGCCGTTTGGGGCGCCAAACAGCTCACCCACAAAGCGCTGGTGCTCTTCAATACACCCTTCGTCATTCCAGGGAGAATCACTCAAAAACTCCTGCAGTTTCCGGGGTGGCGCACCCACTTCCTCGGCAATGTTCTCCACGTTCTTTCGCTCAATAGGCATCATCAGACCCTGCAAATATTTCATGCCCCACTTTCTGCCTTCAGAGCGACAAAAGAAACTGTGAAACCGACTGTGATATGCCTCCAATTGAGGCATCAGTTCTCTCAAATCGTCCTCCGTCATGGCACACCTCCTGTTGTTTTTCAGGAGTATACACCATGACTAATCAAATGTCAACCAACCGGCGTTGTAGTGTTAACCGAGAGCTTTTATTAAATATAGCGGATCGAAAGCAGGCAGAGGAACGCATTATCCACCTCAACACCATCCTTCGGGCCATTCGCAACATCAACCAACTCATCATCAAGAAAAAGGATCGTGACAGCCTGCTCCGGAAAGCCTGCGATATCATGATAGAGGCACGAGGCTACGATGCTGCGTGGCTTGGATTCTTCAAGGACGACGAAACCTTTGCCACTGTCAAGGGTTCAGGTTTCGGGGAAGGCATGTCTCGTTTCAGCGAACATGTAATGGGTGGCGATCATCCTTCCTGCATCAGAAGCACAATTGCTCAGAAAGAGAAGCTTTTTATTGTAGGCAAATCCAGAGAGTGCGGAGATTGCTTCTTCAAGGATGCATGCACCGACAGGGAGGCCGCAATCATACGTGTCGAGCACGTTGGCCGACTTTTCGGACTGCTTGCCATATTGTTTGCACCCGATGTAACTGTCGACGAAGAAGAGAAAGATCTCTTGAGGGAGGTAGCCGACGACATAGCGCTTGCTCTCTACAATATGGAGATGGAGGAGAAACGCAAGCTGGCGGAGAATGCCCTGAAAGAGGCATACGATATCGTTAACAGGAGTCCATCAGTTGCATTTCTTTGGAAAAACGCTGAAGGATGGCCAGTTGAATTCGTTTCAGATAATGTAAAAGAGCTATTTGGTTACACAGCAGAGGAATTTACTTCAGGTAAAGTATCTTATGTAGAGACAGTTCATCCCGATGATCTGGAAAGAGTGGCAGAAGAGGTTTCAACCTATAGCAAAGAGAAAGAAGGAAAGAAAGTTATTCGCGAACCATATCGAATCATAACCAAAAATGGGGGAATGATTTGGGTTGATGATAGGACAAACATACGAAGGAACGAAAAAGGCAATATTACACATTACGAGGGTATTGTTATCGACATCACCGAGCTCAAGCGGGCGCAGGAGAAGTTGAGGGAGCATTCTAAGAACCTGGAAGGTATGGTGGAAGAGAGAACCAGGCTACCAGTTTGACTTTGAATTGCCGGGGGAAGATATAGAACACACCGGGATCATGCGTGCCAGAACATCGGTTATCGAAGGTAAAGATGGTAAGCAGAGCGGTATCATAACTATCATACATGATGTGACCTACGAACGCGAAGTGGACAGGATGAAGACAGAGTTTGTCTCTACGGCGGCCCACGAACTCAGGACCCCATTAACATCTATTCAGGGATTTTCAGAAATATTGCTTGCAAGAGATAACATTACTGATGAAGAGAGAAAAAAGTTTCTTTCGTACATTAATGAACAGGCCGTAAACCTGGCAGAGATTGTCAACGATCTTCTGGATATATCTCGCATAGAGTCAGAACGGGGATTTACTCTTAACAAAGTGCAATGTGAGATTGATGAAATAATCAGACGGGTAATCCCACACTTTCAGGATATGTCCTCAAAACACAGGTTTGAGGTAGCCTTGACGGATAAGCATATAGAGTTGTTTGCGGACAGGGATAAAATGGAGCAGGTCTTAAGCAACATCCTCAGCAACGCGGTCAAGTACTCTCCTGAAGGCGGTATCATCCGCGTGGTTGGTGAAGTTATTGCGAATGCGGAGGCTCGGAATGCGGAATCAAAACCCAAAATGGAATATCAGGTATCAGTTGAAGATGAGGGAATCGGGTTGTCACCTGAACAGATTGAGAAAATATTTGACAAGTTTTACAGGGCTGACGCCTCTGACTCGGCGCCTGAAGGGACAGGACTGGGCATGACCATCATCAAATATATTGTTGAGGCGCATAGCGGAAAAGTCTGGGTGGAAAGTGAACTGGGCAAAGGAACAGCAGTGAGGTTTATGATACCAATAAGCTGATTGCGCATTCCGCAATTCGAAATCCGCAATCGAAAGGTGGGCAACAAGATGAAAAAGATTCTTATAGTAGACGACCAGTTACAGATTCGCGAGCTGGTGGAGGTTACTCTCAGGGGAGAAGATTGCCTGATTCTTCAGGCTAAAAGCGGGGAAGAGGCAATCAAAATTGTGAAGGCTGAAAAACCTGACCTGATAATTATGGACGTCATGATGCCCGGGAAAATTGACGGCCTGGAAGCAACCCGAATTCTAAAGAATGACCCTGAGACAAAAGACTGTACCATAATCATGCTGACTGCCAAAGGGCAAGAGGCTGACAGAGAAAAGGGACTTGAAGCCGGAGCAGATGACTACTTCACCAAACCTTTCAGCCCTCTGGAATTGATTAGAAAGGTGGAAGAGATTCTTGGATAGTTAAATTTTCCAGAAAGGAGCATTTTCATGGAGAAAAATAACTTGCCTGCCGGTTCTTCTGATGTTGACCAACTAAAAAAATATGCAACGGATTTTACCGAGGTATACAAGTCGGAAAAGGAAAAACGAAAAGGGCTTGAAGCTACCAATCAGCAACTTGTGAAATTTGCCGATGACCTGAACAAGACCATGCTGGAGCTACATGAAGCCTACATCGACACCATTCACAGACTCGTCCTTGCGGCTGAATATAAAGATGAGGATACAGGCGACCACATCGTCCGCATGAGTAGATACGCTGCTTTGATAGCTGAAAAGCTTGGGCTGCCGGACAGGGATGTTCGGAATATCCTTTACGTTGCTCCCATGCACGATATAGGGAAAGTTGGAATCCCCGATAGCATTTTGATGAAGCCGGGCAAATTGACAGACGAAGAGTTCGGAATTATAGAAACCCACACCACTATAGGAGCAAAAATCCTGGCAGATTCTAAAGCGGAAATTCTGAAAATTGCAGAGCAGATAGCCCTTTCCCATCATGAAAAGTGGAACGGCAAGGGGTATCCACAGGGCCTTGCCGGCGATTCTATTCCACTGACAGCCAGGATTGTTGGCCTGGCTGATGTCTTTGACGCTCTCACATCCAAACGGCCTTACAAAGATCCTTTCCCTGTTGAAGTAGCCTTAGATATAATTAGAAAAGAAAGGGAAGAACATTTTGACCCTGATGTGGCAGATGTTTTCTTTGAAAATATAGATGAAATATTAAACATCAAAGAAGAGGTAAGTTCGGAACAGAATGTATCACTGTCCGGCACAATACACAACTTCAGGGCTCGTTAACTCATTAATTGTCCTATCTGCATCAATCTTGACAGTCTCGTAAAAAGTCTTTTTTTATCACCCAAAATCATGTCCTGAACTTGTTTCAGGATCATTCAGGGTCTCTAACTTGCTGAAATAATTAGATGCTGAAACAAGTGAGATCCTGAAACAAGTTCAGGACGACAAATGGTGCACTTTCTGACTTTTTACGAACGTGTTACATATATAGTGCGCGCATATAAGAATTATTCGGGCAACAGCCCTAAGGATGTGACTCTAATGAAAGAAGAGAGAATATTTTTCAGAAGTGGAAAGTTGAGTATCCAGGGCCTTTATGCTTCTTCTAATGGAGAAAAGGGTGTGGTTATTACACATCCCCATCCTCAGATGGGTGGAAGCATGAGAAACAACGTAGTGGATGCCCTTGTCTCGACCTTTTATCAAAACGGATTTTCAACCCTGAGGTTCAATTTCAGGGGTGTGGGGCTAAGTGAGGGCGTCTACGATAATGGTATTGGTGAACAGGAAGATGTCAAAGGGGCGATTGATTTTCTTGCCGAGAAAGGCAAAAAAGATATATTTTTAACAGGTTATTCCTTTGGGGCGTGGGTCAATACAAGGTTGATTGCAAATCAGGACTTCCTTTCTGATGCAATTATGATATCTCCGCCGATAGATTTTGTAGAGTTTGATTTTTCCGGTCTGGAGGGTAAGGTAGGCCTTGTTATCTGTGGAGACAGGGATCAGTTCTGTCCAGTCGCTCGTTTAAGGGGAATAACTGAAGAAATAGGGTCGAGGCTTGAGATCGTTAATGAAGCTGACCATTTCTATTCTGGAAGAGAAGATGGAATAAACAGCTATCTCAATGAGTATCTGGTGACAACAGAAAAGGGTTAGCGTGCCTGCTGACCTTTTCTTTTTACTGTTTCATTCCCGGAGATGTAATGATCATGGCGAATGTGTACAGGTTTCCAATGCGAGGGTACATGGGATTAGCGTTAATTGCCGTCGGCTGGCCCCTTGCCTGGGTGAGGCCTGATGGTGTCCTGTATCTGTGGGAAAATGCGTTCCTTCTCCTCTGGATAGGATATATCCTTGTTGTCGATGCATATAACTGGAAACGTAGAGGCACATCGCTTTTCAGCCGGAGTCCGAAGGCATTTGTCTGTATGTTTCTGCTTTCCATTCCGGGCTGGTGGCTCTTTGAGTTTTTTAATATTTTTCTTCAGAACTGGCACTACCTGCACAATCGCCCCGTCGGTTCGCTTGAATACGCCGTTCGGTCTTCAATCCATTTCAGCATTGTTATTCCCGCCGTGCTCTCTACTGCGGAACTATGGGGATCGTTACACCTCCTTGCCGGTTCGGTGCGGTGGCGGATGATTACAGTCACTAACCGGAGGATTGTTGCCTTTATTCTCGCCGGTATGGTGATGCTCGTTTCAGTTATCGCTTTCCCGCGCTACTGTTTCCCCCTTGTCTGGGTGAGTCTTTATCTCATTTTTGATTCACTGAACACGTTACTCGGGGCGCCCTCTCTGTTGAGGTACCTTGAAGCGGGAAACTGGCGTCCCGTCCTCGCACTCGCTTTGGGGGCTCTCACCTGCGGTCTCTTCTGGGAGATGTGGAATTTTTATTCCCTCCCCAAGTGGGTCTATACGATTCCTTTTGTAGATGTACTTCATATCTTTGAAATGCCCGTCCTCGGGTATCTTGGGTATCTACCCTTCGGCCTCGAAGTCTACGCCCTTTACATCCTGTTAATCGATATATCCGGGTTGAAAAGAACATCGTTTTGCGGTGGTGAAGGGTATGTTCAGCTTTAGAGGGCAAGAGGGGACAGATTTAATTTTCCTAATTTTCTTGATATTGGACAAATTACAGAATACACTGCGGCGTGTAAAAATAACGGGCAAATGAAGGGTTCATATGACAGCAAAGACGGGTTTTGACAACGAGAAATATATCGAAGAACAGACCAAGGCAATCCTGGAGAGAATAGAGAGGTTTGACAATAAACTCTACCTCGAATTTGGAGGAAAACTCCTTTTTGATTATCATGCAGCACGAGTTTTGCCCGGCTATGATCCGAATGTAAAAATGAGACTTCTTCGTGAATTGAAAGACAAGGCGGACATCCTGCTGTGCATTTATGCCGGTGATATTGAAAGAAAGAAAATAAGGGCAGACTTCGGCATTACCTATGATTCCGACGCCCTCAAGCTCATTGATGATCTGCGGGAGTTTGGAATCAATGTGCCGGGTGTCATTATAACACGCTTTGAGAACCAACCGTCTGCCGTGTTGTTCAAGAATAAGCTGGAAAGACGAGATGTTAAAGTCTACACACATCGTTATACGAAAGGGTACCCCACCGATGTGGATATGGTTGTGAGTGACGAGGGTTATGGTGCAAATGAGTATATTGAAACAGATAAACCACTTGTTGTTGTTACCGGTCCAGGTCCCGGCAGCGGAAAGTTAGCCACCTGCCTGTCGCAGCTATACCATGATTACAGAAGAGGCAATAAGTCCGGATATGCCAAGTTTGAAACTTTCCCTATCTGGAATTTACCCCTTAAACACCCGGTTAATGTAGCGTATGAAGCCGCGACGGCGGATATCAGGGATTTCAATCTCATTGATCCATTTCATCTGGAATCATACGAGAAGATGGCTGTAAACTATAATCGTGACGTTGATGCGTTTCCTGTTGTAAAGAGGATATTAGGAAAGATAACGGGAGGCGAAGCATTCTATAAATCGCCGACCGATATGGGAGTAAATCGCTGTGGTTTTGCCATAACGGATGATGAGGTGACGAAGGAGGCAGCCAAGCAGGAGATAATCAGGCGGTATTTCAGGTATCGGTGTGAGTATGTCATGGGTTTTACCGATAAAGAAACCGTCCAGAGGGTAGAGCTTTTTATCAAGGATTTTAATCTTGAACCGGAAGACAGAAATGTGGTTGGACCGGCACGCCGGGCTGCCGTTGAAGCACAGGAGAAAGATAAAGGCAATGAAGGTATCTTCTGTGGGGCTGCCATAGCGCTCAAGGATGGGTCTGTTGTTACGGGCAATAACTCCCCCCTGATGCATGCAGCATCAAGCCTTATTCTGCATGCTATAAAACATCTGGCGGGAATACCAGCCAAGATAAAACTACTGCCGCCCTACATTACAGATTCTATCAGTAATCTTAAAACGGAAATGTTGCACGAGAAAACGGTTAGTATGGACCTGGAAGAAGCGCTTATTGCTCTGAGTATCAGTGCAACGACCAATTCGGCAGCTCAATTGGCGATCGAAAAATTGAAAGAGCTTCACGGCTGTGAAGTCCATATGACACACATTCCCACACCGGGTGATGAAGCGGGCCTGAGGCGCATTGGTGTTAACCTTACAAGCGATCCCAATTTTCCCACAAAAAATCTTTTTATTACCTGAAAATATGAGAGCTTTGCAAAACTGCAATTCTGGTCATTGCGAGGAGCTTTAGCGACGCGGCAATCTTATGAATTATCAATATGTTATGAGATTGCTTCGCTTCGCTCGCAATGACAATATTGGTATTATGCAAAGCTCTCAACATATGGCAATCGCATTTTCCTGAGTTTGCTGTGTTGCTGCAGGGCAATTCACTTCTTTTTAAGCATGTGAGCCATTTCGAAGCTCATGATGAATTCTTTGCCTTTTTCGGATAATACTTTGTTGACGGCGAATTGAACGATTAAAATTCCCCTGTCTGAATGTGACATGGAATCTTTTTTCTCCAGTATTTGAACATCGACGTGCATCGTGTCCCCAATTCGTAGGGGTGCCTTGAATTTCATGTTTTCAATTCCAAGCAGAGCGATGATAGTCTTTTCGTAGACCCCTAATTTTAAAAACAGCCCTACTGCAAAGGAGACAATTAAAGGTCCCGGAAATACTCTTGATTTATAGGGCATTTCTTCTGTGGCGTAAATATCATCACAAAACATGCTTGAGTTGAACCATGCCAGATTGCAAAATGCCTCTAAATCATATTCCGTCAGGGTTCTTCGCGAGGTTGTGAATGTGTCCCCGGCATTAAAATCGTCAAAAAATTTTCCTTGCAAGACTCCTCCATGTAAAAGCTTTGAAAAAATGGTTTTTCAATGCTCAGAACATTTTGCTGAAATAAATTCAGCACAAGTTTCGACCATCCATAAAACAATTCTGTGTAGGGTGGCATTTTATATGCCACCGTTTGCGGTCGGGTGTAAAACCCGACCCTACAACCCAAAACTCGACTTCGCGCTCAGAACTGCTATCCAAATAGCTGATTCATCCGCATAAGTAGTAAAAGATTTCCCTTGACCTTAAATTTCTGCTTCGCAAACATTTCCTGTCCGTCGGCCTTTTTGGTCATGATATCCATCCATAGATCGAACGGTGTCTCGATTGTGATGGTCGGATTTTCTGCCTCTCCCTTGTGTGCGGAGATTCCTCCGGTTTCTATTATGAAATGGCAGGCGCCTTCGACGTCGCCGGAGAAGCTGAACTGTATTACGGCTTCCATATCGTCTGCAGCTCCGGCATTGAACCCCATGGGCAGAATTATCATAAAGCTCTCGATAGAATCCGGACGAGGCATGAGACCTTTCTGATCAAATTCCATGGGTGTTATTCCTTCCGCAATACAGGTCTTCCACATGAGATTCCCCATAGTGAAAAATGTTTCACTGTCGTCGACAATAGGCTGTGTAATACGGGTCATTGTTTCCGGTGTTACCCTGAGAGACTCGACGATCTCACGGCCGGCTTGAGCGGTGGCGTCGAGGATATCATCCCGTTTATCTTTGCAAAAGGGGAGCGGCAATGCCTCCGCGAGAGGTCGATATATCTCTGCTATGAGTGTGCCGTGGCTTCCGAAAATAAACTGTACCCAGACTGAGAGTTGTTCGAAAACCTTTTTCTCCGGAAATCCTGCTACAGAGAGCATGACGACCTTTGGATGAGGGCTGCGCGGCGGATGAATAGTTCTGCCATCGCGTTCTTCAAAGAAAGGTTGTACATGGGGGAGGGTACGCTCAATAAAGGCTTTCATTGAGGCGTTCACCGTAAAATGGTAAAGCGGCGAGGCATAGACGACCAAATCGGATTCTAACCATTCCGGATAGAGTTCGTTGGTCATATCATCTTTGTGAATACAGATGCCGGGTGTTTTTGTCCAGCAGGTGAAGCAGCCGATACAGTTTTGAATTTTCCTGGAGCGCAGATTTACTACCTTTACTTCGGCACCGGCGTCGCGCATGCCAGAAACGAGATGATCCAGCATAAGCGCCGTTTTGCTCTGACGCTCGCCCCGAGGGCTTGAATTAATAGCAAGTATTTTCATGGTATTCTCCTTGAAAGAGCTTCACATATTTACCAGAGAAAAGTCATTTCCAGTCTTTGCCCCCCGGGCAGAATAGACGCGGGCGGTGTCATTCCTATTCTGATATTTACCGGTTTACATTCTGCCGTCTCCTCGGCCGTAATTTCGAGATCCTCAGGAGGGGAATGTCCGGTCTCTTGCCAGAACAACCTGAGTGCATCTTTGATGCTTGTACACAGATCGTCGCTCATTTTTTCTTCATCCACGTTGTCCCGGTACCACCAGAGAAATGTCAAAATCCGTGATGTGAAAAGTTGATATTTCAGAGATCCGCCGCCCAGGGTTGTTTCCCTCGGTGTAAATGCCATATCTTTTCCCGCGACGCCCTGCAGAGGCGTAATCCCGATTTCAATGAACTCCATAAGCCGATCTTCGGACAGGACCATTTCCGTGGGCGAGGGCAGGGTATTGCCGGAGTCGATGACAGCTAAATCTTTCAGGCTGATACTCGTATAGTCGGTAAAACGGCATGGCCAGCCGAAAGTAGCTATACTTTGGGCAGTCAGGGCCCCCAATGCCCAGATCGGACTGATCCATAGAGGATCCTTTTCCTGAAAAAAAACGGTGCCTGGTTTATTGTTGGGGCCGTACGGGGAACGGGTCAGAAACCGGTTACAGGTGAAGCTGAGCCAATCGGCGCCGGGCAGCTCTTTCAACTTTCTCCATTTTGCATAGGATGCATCCTCAAGATAATGTTTGAGATAGGACACTTTTTTGAGATCGCTCCAGTTATTCAGATGAAAAAACCGGGCGTCGATCCAGCACAGTGTCGGTACAAGCATGGTATCCGCAAACACAGCTACTTTTTTAAGAAGGTCTGTGCTTTTAGGGAAACTGTCGAACGGCAGGTCAATGAGTACAAGATTGGGCAAATCGGTTACCAACTCATCGATTATTTTTTCCAGCACACTTTCAAGGTTCTTCGGATTGATCGGCATTATTTTCAGCCGCACGCCTTCACCTTCTTTTACCTGGCCTTGTTTTAACAGGAGTTCAATGCCGCGCCATGCGGCTTCACAGGTTCTAAAATCTTCATTGTTGAAGATGGATTCGAGAAGAGAAGCGAGCAGACTGTCAATCCGTGCCTTCCATTGATGTGGTCTGCCGGTATCCGTAGTCGATGAGTCAGGGCTGTCCGGTGTGGCCACCATGTTCAAAATATTATCAACCATGCCGGTCTGTTTCACGGGGGGCTTATGGGGAGTGCCTGCATCTATATCAAAAGGCAAGAATGGCCAGTCTGCTTTAAGCCTCTCAGCTATAGTCGGGGCAGAGAGTCCATCGGATACGGCCTGCTCGATGAAAGAGCCGGCTTCATAAACATTCTTGAGGTACTCGTTGTTTTTGATCAATGAATCCGGCTTGAAATCCTTGATGCTTTTCAGGCGAATGGTCAGTGCACCCTCGGGACACAATTCTTGGGGTACAGGCACGAAAAGACGTGGGTCAATGTTTTCCATGGCTTCATTGAGGGTAAACATATCCAGACTGGTCAGGTGCGATTTGTTGTAAACATCGGACACCGGACTGACGGGCGTCATGGCCAGAATTGTAAAAGGGATATTTTGCATATTCATCTTACCTCCTATGGCTATTAAAGAGAGCTTCTCTGTTCGGAATTTCTTGCATAACAGAATTATCTTGAAATTTAACAAATATTTCCCTATTCTCCAAGTGTTAATTTGAACATTAAACTAATGTTTTGTGCGGAAGGAAGGAACATTGCCATGTATATAACGACGGCGGAAGAAACGTATCAGGACGGACAGATCATTGTTGAAGAGGGCAGTCACGGGGACTGGATCTATGTCGTTGAGTCCGGATCGGTCGAGATCTTAAAAAAAGTCGGGGATAAAGAGGTGGTTATCGAGACGCTTAAGGAAGGAGAGGTCTTCGGAGAACTGGGTTATATTGCGAAAGTACCGCGAATCGCTACGGTCAAGGCAGTGGGTGAAACAACCGTTGGGATCCTGGACCGAAGATTTCTGGATGCGGAATTCAACAAGCTTTCGAGTGATTTTCAGACTATACTGAGGACGTTGTCTTTAAGGCTTGAAAAAACGACCAGAATTGCAGCTGAAACAATATTACGCCGGCAGGATCAACGTGTATATAAAGTTCTGGAGCTTCAATTTAAAAGCAAAGAAGAGCTGGTCAAGGCATATTCTGGAAATGTCAGCTCAGGAGGACTCTTTATGGATACGGAAGAGCCCCTGTTACAAGGTGAACGTTTTATGTTAAATCTTTTCCTGCCAAATGATCTGGAAGCACTGGAAATCGAGTGCGAAGTTTCCTGGAATAGACTCGTTACTGGAGATCCCAGGATGCGACCCGTTGGGATGGGAGTGAAGTTTGTTAAGATCAGTCATGACCATCTGCGTAAATTAACGGAAAATTTAAAAACAGATGGTTGATGGACTTTTTACGGGTGCATCAACGTCAAATGCCAAAAAATTATGAGAGATTTACTGAAACAAAATCTCTCATATTATCCACTTGTTCCATAGACAGAACAGCTTCTATTAACGAATCCGTTTTTTGATTGCCCAGAAGAGGGCTGCAAATATTTTGGAATTTACTTTTTATTCTAACTTCTTTTTCTTCGAGTTCAGGTATTTCTCTAAAGACATTGGAAGACCGTGAAAATATCGTTCCGGTGTCTGTCTCTATCTCGACCCTTGCTTCCATTGGCTCAAGGCTGTCATCCGAAAATAGTGATATTTTTTCCATGAAGACTTTTATCGTCGGGTCATTAACCTTTTCGTCAGTAAAGGCTTGCAAGCCGGTATCGCCTCTTAGAAGAGCGTTTGTCACACAATAGGGGATGCTGAACTTGCCTTCCAATCCCGTCTTTGGCTCTGTCTTTCCAGCTGCATTCATGGCCAACTGTGATGAATATATCTTCAGTGATTGTATATCGTCCCGGGATAAGCGTTCTTCATTAACAATAGCCGTGAATGATTCAATGGCGGAATGTGTAAAGTGACAGGAGGCGTGATATTTCTGGGCCAGATTTTCGAGATCCCAGGTTTTGCCCAGCGTACTCAACTCCTTTTCGTTTATCTGCCCTTTGTAAATTTGAAAATAGCCGTCGGGGCCTTCCAGAAAGTTTTCTGCACAGGTAAAGTTATCTTTGGCCAGTATGGCTGCCTTCAGGCCGGCTTGAGAAGCATTTCCGGCGTGAAATGCTTTTGTCATGGTGCCAAATACAATTTTTAAGCCGGATGACAGTGTTCCGGCGATGCCCATGGCGTAAATGGTTTGCTGTTCAGTCAGTTTCAACAATCGAGCACAGCCTGCGGCAGAAGCCAGATGTCCGATAGTGGACGTTGTATGCAATCCCGCAGAGTATTGTTCCATGCCGGTGCAGGCTCCAATAAGAGCAGCAACTTTGAAAGCGATGATATAGGCAGTCAGGAAATCGGCTCCGCTTTCCCCCTTCCATTCGGCAAGTGCGAGAAAGGCGGGGAACATGCCGACCGACGCATGTCTTATATCGACTGTCGTCGTATCATCGTAATCCAATACATGAGAGGCAGCCCCGTTGATGATTGCCGCCTGGGTGACGGTTTTCTTCAAGTTATGACATAGAATAGTTGCGTGTTCGTTTCCACCCATAACGTTAGCATATCGAATTAGTTTATCTACGAGAGGATTATTCATTCCTGCTATGGTACAGCCAAGCCAGTCGAGAAATGCTATTTTGGAATGGGCATAAACATCGGATGGTATGTCTGTTGCTTTTGTTTCGACTATAAAGTTGGCAATGGTTTTTGTTAATTCAATAGATTTCTTTTCTTTATCCATCTGCTTGACTTCTTCGATCCTCTGAATGTCATGCGGTTCCAGATCAATGAATATCCCCTCCGTACCGGCAGGAGACACGTCAACCCTCTCCTCACTCTTTTTGGGGTCATCGGTGTTGTATCCCTGCCAGTCAATCCTGAAATCCCCGTCCGGTTGTTTCACCTTTTGACTCATCGTTTTTTCTCGGGTTAGTTAAATTTAATTTTCAATAAGAACTTAATTTTAATGTCGTGAAGTATAGGGAAAAGGCGTATTATGTGTCAAGGGGAATTGAAAAATTCAACTTAAATACGAAAGAAGGTTATATGTAGCGTTGCCCCTCTGCGGGCAACATACAGGCGGGGGACAGAGCCCCCGCGCTCGCATAATCCTTATTCGGAATTTACCCGTAAGGGTTTTACCCCTTTATATCCTCTTCCTGTACTCCTGCGCCTTAAAAATGATTTTAAATGACGTTCCACCGCTTCTGTCAATCTCAATGGTACCGTGAAGCTGTTCCGTTAAAATGTTAACCAATTGCATGCCGAGTGTTTCTGTTTCTCTAAAGTCCAGATCTCCCGGAAAGCTTACACCGTCGTCGCTGACAATTAGCGTATACCTCTTATCAACTTTGTCCTCCGTAAGGGTGATGGAAACCTCACCCTCTCTTCCTTCAGGAAAGGCGTGCTTGAATGTGTTTGAGACCAGCTCGTTGATAATCAAGCCACAGGGAATGGATGTGTTAATATCCATAAAAACATCCTCTGCATAAATATTCAGCTTGATGATATCCGGATCAATCATATACATGCGCCGTAGATTACCTGTAAGGCTCCTGATATAGTCGGCAAAGTCAATGCTGGCCAGATCCTCAGCTTGATATAATCTCTCATGTACAAGCGCCATCGTTCTGACACGGCTCTGGCATTCCTTGAAAAGCTCCAGAGCCTGCTCATCCTTGATATGTCCTGCCTGGAGATTTAAAAGACTGGAAATCACCTGCATGTTGTTCTTTACACGGTGATGAATCTCCTTCAGCATTACCTCTTTCTCTCTGAGGGATCGCTCGACTTTTCTCTCGGCCTCCTTCCGCTCGGTGATGTCTATCCCCTGGGCTATGGTGGCAATAATTGTCGTACCGTCTTCAGTATATATGTTCGCCGAGTTCCAGAGTACTGTTCGGACATTTCCATCTTTTAAAAGGATTGGAATTTCCACCGATTGCCAGTATTCGCCTTTCAGTGTATGTTCGATCCTGTTCAGCGATTCGTTTCGGCTTTCTTCAGGGAAAAGTACATTCAGTTGTTTGCCGATGACCTCCTCGGCTTTATAACCAATAAGATGCTCGAAGGCATGGTTAAACTTGGTAATCCTAAGCTGTGGGTCCC